>NZ_SSXB01000121.1:0-8418 GCF_021698995.1 Blastococcus sp. KM273129
GGGGAGGACGTCACCTCCCCTCGTGGGCGGCGGGGGTGCCGGTGCGGGGCGACGGCGGCGCGTCGGCCTCGCGGAACTCCGGGGCGGGTGCGCGCGCCTCGGCCGGCTGGGGGACGCGCAGCCGCGGCGCGAGCGCGAGCGACGCCAGGCAGATGACGGCGAGGGCGATCGCGGACTCGGTGAGGTAGTCACCCCAGACGCCGGTGAGCAGCATGAACGCCGGGATCGCGGCGGTGAACACACCGGCGACGACGGCGACCAGCCCGGTGAAGCGGGTCCACTCCTCCCGCTTCAGCCCGAGCACGACCCAGAACAGCGCCCACAGCACCGCCCAGTAGAGCCAGATGACGCCGAAGGCCGGGTCGTCCAGCCGCCCGAAGTTGAGGCCGGCGTAGACCAGGGCGCACCCGGCGACGAACGCCGAGAACCAGCCGAGGCCGGTGCCGTCGAGGCCGCCGAGCAGGTTGAAGCCGACGTAGAGGTAGGTGAAGCCGAACAGGTAGAGCCCCGAGGCGGCGAGCACCACGTCGGGGTCCCCGCCGGAGGTGAAGATCAGCCAGGTCGGGGTGATGACCTGGAGGCCGCCGACGAAGAAGTTCAGCGGTGCGGCGGCCCGGGCGTCCACCCGGCCCAGCAGCATCAGCCCGTTGAGGATCAGGACGGCTCCGACGTACAGGAGTCCCACGCTGGCCATCTGCACTTCCCCCTCATCGCTGGTGCGGTGTCGCGGTCCCCGTTCGGTTCGGTGGTGGGTGGGTCGCCGTCCCGGTGGACGGCGGCGGGGTCAGGGGCGCGGCAGCCGGCGCAGCGCCGGGTTCGCGGCCGCTGCCGGGGCGCGCGCCGGGCGCGCGGGCGGGGACGAGACGACCTGCGGCTCGTCGCGGGTCCGCTCGGTGCGGTCGATGAGCGCGCGGCGGGTGGCGTCGCCGAGGGAGAGCCGCGGTGCGGTGAAGACCCGGACGGCGGGGGAGCCGCAGTCGTCGCAGGGCGCGGTCCGCCCGGCGGTGCCCATCGGCAGCGCGCGCTCGCTCAGCCCGTGGTCCTCGCAGCGGTACACGTACAGCGCCATCGCGATCCTCCCCTGAGCTGGAGCGATCCAGGACGGTCACGCTCTCGGCCCCGAACGTGCAGGTCAACCCCTCGGTGGCTGCGGTCGGCGCCAGATCGTCGGGCCGCGCGCGTCCTCACCCACCGTGCTGCCACGTCACCGGGCGCACGGTGCCGCGGGGGGTTCAGCTGGTGTCTGCGGTCTCCGGCCCGGTGAGCACGGTGTGACCCAGGCGGTCCCGCTTGGTCCGCAGGTAGCGGACGTCGTGCGGGGTCGGCGCGGTGGGCAGCGCGACCCGGTCGACGATCTGCAGCCCGTGGCCGTCGAGCCCGCCGTGCTTGGCGGGGTTGTTGGTGATCAGGCGGAGCCGGAGGACACCGAGGTCGGCGAGGATCTGGGCGCCCACGCCGTAGCTGCGCGAGTCGACCGGCAGCCCCTGCGCGGTGTTGGCGTCGACGGTGTCCAGGCCCAGCTCCTGCAGCGCGTACGCGCGGATCTTGTGCCCGAGCCCGATGCCCCGTCCCTCGTGGCCGCGCAGGTAGACCACGACACCGCAGCCCTCGGCGGCGACCGCGCGCAGCGCCTGCTCGAGCTGGGCCCCGCAGTCGCAGCGCAGCGATCCGAGGATGTCGCCGGTGAGGCACTCGGAGTGCACCCGCACCAGCACACCGGCCTCCGAGCGGCCGGCGGCGGCGACGTCCCCCAGGACGAGCGCCAGGTGCTCGACGCCGTCCAGGGTGCTGCGGTAGGCGACGGCGCGGAAGTCGCCGAAGGCGGTGGGCATGGCCGAGCCCCCGACCGGCTCGACGAGGCGCTCGCTCGCCCGCCGGTACCGGACCAGATCGGCGACGGCCAGGAGCGGCAACCCGTGCGCGGCGGCGAAGGCGCGGAGATCGGGGCCGCGGCGCATCGAGCCGTCGTCGGCCAGGATCTCGCTGATCACACCGACCCCGGAGAGCCCAGCCATCGTCAGCAGGTCGACCGCGGCCTCGGTGTGGCCGGCCCGCCGCAGGACGCCGCCGGCGCGGGCACGGAGGGGGAAGACGTGACCGGGGCGCCGCAGGTCACCGGGACGGGTGGCCGGGTCGGCGAGGGCGCGCACGGTCGCCGCGCGGTCGGCCGCCGACACCCCGGTGCCCGTACCGGCGGCGTCCACGCTGACGGTGAACGCGGTCTCGTGCAGGTCGGTGCTGTCGGCGACCATCAGGGGCAGCCGCAGGTCGTCGGCGCGGGATGCGCTCATGGGCACGCAGACGATCCCCGTGGTGTGCCGGACGAGGAAGGCCATCCGGTCGGGGGTGACCAGTTCCGCGGCGCCCACGAGATCGCCCTCGTCCTCCCGGTCGGCGTCGTCGACGACCACCACGAGCTCGCCACCGGCGAGCGCGGCGACCGCGGACTGCACCGCGCCGGCGGTGGCCCGGAAGGGCTCCGGCGGGTTCACGGCCGGACCGCGTCCAGCGCGACGTGGGTGCCGAAGTCGCGCGAGTAGTAGGTCAGCGGGTGCCCGGTGCCGGAGTCGGCGACCCGGACGTCGGCGAGCAGCACCACGTGGTCGCCACCGTCGACCACCCGCGCGACCGCGCAGCCGAGGAAGCCACGGGCCCCGAGCAGCCGGGGCACGCCGTCGGCGGTCTCCCACAGCACCCCGGTGAACTTCAGGCTGCCGCCCTTGCGGGCGAAGGCGGTCGCCAGCGCGGCCTGGTCGCTGCCGAGGACGTTGAGCCCGAAGCGGTTCGTCCGGCGGACGACGGCGAGCAGGTCGGACCTGTGGTCCAGGGCGACGAGCACCATGGGCGGTGCCATCGACAGGGAGGCGAACGCGCTGACGGTCGTCCCGTGCGGCCTGCCGTCGTCGAGGCTGGTCACCACCGAGACCGGCGTGGGCACGCCCGCCATGACCTCGCGGAAATGGTCGCGGACACCGTCGTCCCCGGGCGGTCGGTTCATCTGCTGCTCCTCGTTCGGGGCGGCGCGGGGCGGGCGGACCGGGGGTCAGGCGGTGCCGGCCTTCTCCTTCTCGTAGCGCTCGGTCATCGTCGCGACGGCCTGCATCTGCGCGGCCGCGTAGCCCTCCCGCTTGCCGGTCGCGAACGCCTTCGCATCGAGCGTGCGCTGGGCGTGGCTGATCTCCCCGCCCTGGAAGTGCGGCATGACGTGCTGGGCGATGAGCTCCCACGAGCGCTTCGTCGCCGCGGGGTTGGCCCACTCGTGGCCGAGCAGCAGCATGGCCCCGAACCCGCCGGACTGGTCCCACAACCGCTGCACCTGGGCGCGGGCGTCCTCCACGGTGCCGATGGCCCCGATGCCGGCCTCGTTGATGAAGTCGATCATCTCCTTGGCGTCGCCGCCCTCGACCGCCATCTGGGGGAAGGCCGCGGTCTTCTGGAAGTAGCGGAACCAGGTCTCGATGCCGAACTGGACGTCGGCGTAGGCCTGCTCGCGGGTCTCGGCGACGTGCATCAGGCCGACCAGCCGCCAGTCGCGGCGGGAGACGGTCTGGCCGTGCGCGGCGGCCCGCTCCTCGACGACGTTCCAGTGGTGGGCGAGGGCGTCGAAGCCGTCCTTGGTGAGGGTGGCGCCGATGGACAGCAGCCCCACCCCGTGGGTGCCCGCCATGCGCGGGCCGGTGGGGGAGGCGACGGCCGCGACGGCGATCTCGAAGCAGGGCTGGGTGTAGGGCCGCAGGTGCAACCGGGCGTCGACGAGGTTGTGCGTCTTCGTCTGCGCGGTCACCGTCTCGCCGCGGAGCAGCCGCATGATGATGTCGAGGTCGACCTCCAGCAGCTCGCGGGTGTCGGTGGGGGTGAGGCCGAGCATCATCGAGTCGGTGGGCAGCGAGCCGGGGCCGCAGCCGAGCATCGCGCGACCGCGGGTGAGGTGGTCCAGCAGCACCATCCGCTCGGCCACCCAGAGCGGGTTGTGGTACGCGATCGAGGTGACGCCGGTGCCGAGCTTGATGTGCCGGGTGCGCTCGGCGGCCGCGGCGATGAAGATCTCCGGCGAGGCGATGATCTCGGTCCCGGCCGAGTGGTGCTCGCCGATCCAGGCCTCGTCGTAGCCGCAGCGGTCGAGGTGCTCGACCAGTTCCAGGTCCCGCTGGAGCGCCAGGGTGGGGTTCTCACCGGCGGGGTGGAAGGGGGCCAGGAAGGTGCCGAATCGCAGTCGGTCCATGACGTTCTCCTCGTGACGGCGGTGGCCCAGAAAGTAAGCTGCGTCACACCCGGATCGGTGTTCAGAAATCTGACGGTCGGGAGACCCCGCTCGCACGACGCTCGGCGGGGGACGGTCCCGGGAGGGCGGTGGCCGGTGGTGGTCAGTCCGTGGGAGCAGTTCCAGCTGGGCGAGGAGGCCACCGACGGCGTGCGGGCCGAGATCCTCACGTCCTGGCGCCGGTCCCGGCTCTCGGGTGTCGACCCCCAGCGCGTCGACCTGCCCTACCTCGAGCCCGACGTGGACACCCGGTTCGCCCGGGCGGCCGTGCCGGTCGTCGCCCGGCTCGCCCCGCTGCTCGTCGGTGGTGACACCTGCCTGGCGATCACGAACAGCGCCGGCCAGGTGCTGTGGCGGTGGGTGTCGGACCCCGCGCTGCGCGCCGACCTGGACCGGATGGAGGTCGTCGAGGGCTTCTCCTTCGACGAGGAGCACGCCGGCACCAACGGCCTCGGCACGTCGCTGGAGGCGCGGCGGGTGACCACGGTCCGCGGCTCCGAGCACTTCAAGGAGCCGTTCCACCGGTTCACCTGCGTGGCCGCCCCCGTGCCGCACCCGCTCACCCGGCGCGGGGTCGGCGCGGTCAACATCACCTGCCGCGCCGAGGACACCAACGACCGCCTGCAGCCGGCCGTGCTCGCGCTCGTGCGCGAGGTGCAGGAGGCGCTGCTGCACGCTGCCGGTGCGCGCGAGCGGCAGCTCTTCGACGAGTTCCTCACCTCGTCGCGCGGCGGGGCGCCGGTCATCACCCTCGGTCCCGACGTCCTGATCACCAACCGCGCGGCCGCGGCCCTGGACGTCGACCGGGACGCGCTGTGGTCGCGGATCCTGGGGGCGGTGGAGGACGGCGGCCCGATCACGATCCCCGAGCTCGACTCCCGCACCGCCACCCTGCGGCTGGTCACCGAGGGGCCGCGCGTCTCCGGCGCCGTCCTCGTCCTGGACCCGCCGGCGCAGGGCCCCCCGCCGGCGGACCCCCCGCCGGGTGGGGACGCCGCCGGGTCCGCCACCGACCGGGCGGCCGCGCTGGTGCGACGGCTGCTGGCCGACGGCGCCACCGTGGCGGTGCGCGGGGAGGCCGGAACGGGCAAGCGGCACCTGCTCGCCGGGGCGCTGGCGGCCCTCGCCGAGGAGCCGCTGCTGCTCGACGCGACGCAGGGGTGCCGGTCGTGGGCCGGGCAGCTGCAGGCGGTGCCGGGCGGAGCGGTGCTGCTGGCGCACCTGGAGCGGTTGTCCCCGCTGGACGCCGACCGGCTGGCCGTCCTGCTCCCGTCGCTGCCCCTGCGGGTGACCGCGACGATCACCGGACCGGCCGACCACCTGACCCGGCTGCTGGACGCCCTGGGGGCGACGGTCGTGGAGGTGCCGCCGCTGCGGCTGCGCACCGCCGAGGTGGACGGACTGGTGCGGCAGTTCTCACCGCACGGGGTGCGCTGGACACCTCAGGCACTGGCCGCGTGCCGCGACCACCCGTGGCCGGGCAACGTGGCCGAGCTGCGGCTCGCCGTGCGAGCGGCGGTCGCGGCAGCCGGCCGGCGCCCGGTCGGGGTGGAGCACCTGCCCCCGGAGCTGCGTGCGCCACCGGGGGGCCGCCGGCTGACCCCGCTGGAGAAGGCCGAGGCGACGGTGATCGCCGACGTGCTGGCCGCGTGCGGCGGGAACAAGACCGCCGCGGCCCGCGAGCTGGGCCTCGCGCGCCCCACCCTCTACGCGAAGCTGCGGGCCTACCGGATCTGACCGGTGCCCGGGCCGCCCTCCCCGGTGCCCGACCGGGCCAGCAGGCCCGGGACCAGCTCCGCGCCCGCGGCGCCGGCGGCGGCGCAGCCGAGCACGACCGACCACGACACCGGGTCCAGCGGCGTGCAGCCGAAGAACCGGCTCACCCCCGGCGTCTGCACGATCGTCACCAGCGCCGCCAGCGACCCGGCCACGGTGGCCAGCACCAGCGGGCTGCGCCGCCCCGACCACGCGGTCTGTGCGAGCTGGGTGCTGATCAGCGCGGCCAGCCCCATCGTGCTCGCCCGGCCGGGGAACAGCGGCGTCGCCCGGCCCACCAGCCAGGCCGCGGTCGCCCCGGCCGTCGTCGCCGCCCCCCGCACGAGCACCATCCGGCGCACCCCTGCGGTGAAGCCCCGGTGCGGGCCGGCCCTCAGCACGGCGGCCAGCGGGTGCCCGGCCAGCGGACCGTGGTCGTCGCCCACCGGCACCTGGCGGGGTGCGGCCACCGCGACGGCGAGCGCCGGGAACATGTCGGTGAGCAGGTTGACCAGCAGCAGCTGGCGGGTGTTCACCGGCGCCCGGCCGCCGACGGCGGTGCCGAGCACGGTGAAGGCCACCTCACCGGCGTTCCCGCCGACCAGCACCGACACCGCGTCGCGCACCCGCGACCACATGGCCCGGCCCTCGGCGATCGAGTCGACCAGCCGGGTGAGGTCGAGGTCGGTGAGCACCAGGTCGGCGGCGGTGCGGGCGGCCGGCGACTCCGCGCCCTCCACGCCGACGCCGACGTCGGCCAGCCGGATGGCGGCGGCGTCGTTCACCCCGTCGCCGGTCATGGCCAGCGTCGCCCCGGCCCGGCGCAGCGCCTGCACCAGCGTGACCTTCTGCTCGGGGGAGAGCCGGGCGAAGACGGCGGTGCCGGCGACCAGCCGCGCCCGCTCGGTGTCGGTGGCCCGCGCCAGCTGGGCGCCGGTGACCACGCGATCGGCGTCGGGCACCCCGGCCTGCGCGGCGATCGCGCTCGCCGTCTCGGGGTGGTCCCCGGTGGCCACCACCACCCGCACCCCGGCGGCTCGCAGCTGCTCGACGGCGCGCACCGACGACTCGCGGAGGGTGTCCGACAGCCCGACCAGCCCGCGCAGGGTCAGGTCCGCGGCCGCCCCGTCGAGTTCCTCCGGCGTCCCGTCGACCTCCCGGTCGGCGACGGCGAGCACCCGGAGCCCCTCGCCGGCCAGCTGCCGCACCCGGTCGCGCAGCTCGGGGGCGCCGGCGCAGCGGCGCAGCACCACCTCGGGCGCGCCCTTCACGACCAGCCGGCCGTCGCGGACGGCGACGGAGAAGCCGCGCCCGGCGGCGAACGCCAGGCTCGCGTCGGGCGGGCCGTCCCACGCCTCGCCCGCGGCCTCCAGCACCGCGCGGTCGGTCTCGTGCGCGCCGTCGTCGCCGTTGCCCATGCCGGCCGCGGCCAGCCGCAGCAGGTCCTCCTCGCCGCCGTCGTCCAGGGGCAGCAGGCGGGTGACCCGCAGCCGGTTCTCGGTCAGCGTGCCGGTCTTGTCGAAGCAGACGGTGTCCACCCGGCCGAGCGCCTCGAGCACCCGGGCGCTGCGCACCACCGCGCCGCGCCGCGAGAGCCGCCGGGCCGCCGCCTGCTGGGCGACGGTGGCCACCAGCGGCAGCCCCTCGGGCACCGCGGCGACCGCGATCGCCAGCCCGGCGGCGACCGACTCGCGCAGCGGGCGGCCCCACAGCACCCCGAGCAGGGTGACCACGCCGCCCCCGGCGAGCGTGAGGGGGAGGACGGCGCGGGTGAGCTCGGCCAGCCGCGCCTGGACGCCGGCCGGTGGCGCCGCGCCCCCGGCGGCGCGCGCGGCCCGCCCGGCCTGGGTGGCCGGCCCGACGGCGACGACGACGGCCCGCCCGCGCCCGGCGACCACGGTGGTGCCGTCGAAGAGCATGCAGGTGCGGTCGGCGAGCTCGGCCCCCGGTGTCGCGGGTACCGACTTGGCGACCGACAGCGACTCCCCGGTGAGGCTGGACTCGTCGACCTCCAGGTCCTCGGCGTCCAGCAGCCGGGCGTCCGCCCCGATGACGTCGCCGGGCTCGACGAGCAGCACGTCCCCGGGGCGCAGCGCGGTGGTGGGCACCTCCTCGGTGCCGCCGTCGGTCTCCCGGCGGGCGCAGTGCGCCTGCTCCAGCAGCAGCGACTCCAGCGTGCTCTCGGCGCGCATCCGCTGCAGCCCGCTGACGACGGCGTTGATCGCGGTGACGCTGCCGACCAGCACGGCGTCGGTGACCTCGCCGAGCACCGCGGTCGCGGCGGCGCCGGTGGCCAGGATGGGCGTGAGCGGGTCGGCGAGCTCGGCCCCCGGTGTCGCGGGTACCGACTTGGCGACCGACAGCGACTCCCCGGTGAGGCTGGACTCGTCGACCTCCAGGTC
>NZ_SSXB01000122.1:0-8229 GCF_021698995.1 Blastococcus sp. KM273129
GGGAGATCAAGCGCTGCCTCAAGCGCTACATCGCCCGCGAGCTCTACCGACGCCTCGAATCACCACCCGCAGCGGCTTGACCCGGCATAGGAGCGTCCCCGCCGGGCGCCCCGGCACCGACCGAGGACGACGACGAGGACGCCCCGCACCAGACGTGGATCCTCGCGACCACCCACCCGTCGGCGGTCCTGCGCACCCCCGACGAGGCGCGCGCCGCCGCCTACGACGCCCTGGTCGCCGACCTGCGCACGGTCGCCGGGGCGCTCGCCTGATCCCACCATGTGGACTACCGGTGAGTAGGAACCACCGGTACCGGTTACGGCGTCGGTGCGCCCGGCCGGCCTCGCCACTCTCGGGGGCGGGCGAGCCCGGCCGGGTCCCGGCGCTCAGCCGGTCCGGTCGACGGCCGACCGCGAGGCGCGGAAGAACCAGAACGAGGGCACCAGGAGCGCGACGGCGGCCATCGCGACCAGCACCACGACACCCCCGGACGCCATCGCGAAGGTCACCCCGGCCGCGCTGGCCAGGCCACCGGCGCGCAGGTCGCCCAGCCGGGGGCCGCCGGTCACCACGACGATGAAGACGCCCTGCATGCGGCCGCGCATCTCCTCGGGCGCCGCCGTCTGCAGCATGGAGCTGCGCAGCACCGCGCTCACCATGTCACCCGCGCCCGCGACGGCCAGGCAGAGGACCGCCAGCCACAGCGTCGGCGCGAAGCCGAAGCCGATGATCGCCACCGCCCACACCGCGATCGAGACGATCACCACGGCGCCCTGCCGGTCGACCTTCGACACCCAGCCCGACGTCAGCCCCATCGCCAGCGCGCCGATCGAGATGCCCGCGAAGAGCCAGCCCAGGCTGTTGGGCGACTCGGCGTACCGGGTCTCGGAGAGCTCGGGGAACACCGCCTGCGGCCAGGCGAACAGCATCGCGACGACGTCGACGACGAAGGTCATCAGCAGCACCGGCTGGGTGCGCAGGAAGGCGAACCCCTCCCCCACCCCGCGCACGGCGGCGCCCAGGCGCAGCTTCCCCGCGTCGCGGCCCGGCGGCAGCGGCGGCAGCCCGCGCAGCAGCGCCGCCGCGACCACGAAACCGACCGCGTCGATGGCGTACGCGGTGAACAGCGAGCCCAGCCCGATCAGCAGCCCCGCGAGCAGCGGGCCCACGATCACGCCGATCTGCCGGACGGTCATCGCCAGCGCGTTGGCGGCGGGCACGCGGTCGGTGCCCACCAGCGCGGGGATGACCGCGTAGCGCGTCGGCGAGTTGACCGCGGTGAAGGCGGAGACCGCGGCCGTCAGGACCCACAGGAGGGCCAGGTTGCCGCCGCCCGGGAGCAGCGCCTGCGCGGCGAGCAGCGCGCTGGTCACCGCCGCGCCGACCGAGGTGACCACCAGCAGCCGCCGGCGGTCCATGGCGTCCGCGATCGCCCCGCCCAGGAGCCCGAAGACGACCAGCGGGACCAGCGCGACCACCGAGGTCACCCCGACCATGAACGAGGAGCCGGTCAGCAGGAAGACCTGGAAGGGAACGGCGACCAGCGTCATCTGCTGGCCGATCGTGGTGGTGGCGATGCCCCAGAACAGCCGCCGGTAGCGGGGGTCCCGCAGCGGCGTCGTGTCGATCGCCCAGCCGCGCCGGCGCACCCGCTCCGGGACCGGCTCCTCGACCGGCGCGCCCCCCTCGACCGGGTCGACGGGCTGGCTCACCGCGTCCGCCGTGCGCTCACGGGGCGAGCCGCTGGACGATCCAGCCCCCGCCCTCGGCCGTGTCGCGCACGAAGCGCAGCCGGTCGTGCAGCCGGTCCGCCCCGCCCTGCCAGAACTCCACCCGCTCGGGGACCACCCGGTAGCCGCCCCACACCTCCGGGCGGGGCACCGGGCCCTCCGGCGTCTGCTCGTCGAGCAGCCGCACGCGCTCCTCGAGCTCCTGCCGGGAATCCACGACGGTCGACTGCACCGAGGCGACCGCGGCCAGCTGCGAGCCGCGCGGCCGGGGGTCCCACAGCCCGTCGGAGGCGGCGTCGCCGATCCGCTCCACCCGGCCGGTCACCCGCACCTGCCGCTGCAGCGCGTGCCAGGGGAAGACGAGCGCGGCGCGCGGGTTCACCGCCAGCTGCGCGCCCTTGGCGGAGGCGTAGCTGGTGCCGAACACGATGCCGTCGGTGTCGTAGCCCTTCATGAGCACGATCCGCGCGTCCGGCGCCCCGTCGGCGTCGGCGGTCGCCACCACGACGGCGTTGGGCTCGGGGATCTCCGCGGCGACGGCGTCGGCGAACCAGCGGTCGAACTGCTCGACCCAGGACGGGGCGAGCTCCTCCTCGCGCAGCCGCCCGAGGGTGTAGTCGTTGCGCATGCGGGTCAGATCGGGCACGCCGACATGCTGGCACCGGGCCCGCGGGACGGCGCGGGGAGGCGCCCGTGCCGCCCCGGCTGTGCCGGGCCGGGCCGGACGGCCTAGGGTCGGCTGGCAACCGTGCGCCGGTCCCCGAGCGCACGTGGGTCCCGCGCGCAGAGGAGCTTGCGAGATGGCCGACGACTTCGTACCCGGCCTGGAAGGCGTCATCGCCTTCGAGACCGAGATCGCCGAACCGGACAAGGACGGCGGTGCGCTTCGCTACCGCGGCGTCGACATCGAGGACCTGGTCGGCAAGGTCACCTTCGGCAACGTCTGGGCACTGCTGGTCGACGGCAAGTTCGGCCCCGGCCTGCCGCCGGCCGAGCCGTTCCCGATCCCGGTGCACAGCGGCGACGTCCGCGTCGACGTCCAGGCCGCCCTGGCGATGCTGGCCCCGTTCTGGGGCTACCGCCCGCTGCTGGACATCAGCGCCGAGGAGGCGCGCGACCAGCTGGCCCGCGCCGCGGTGATGGCGCTGTCCTACGTCGCCCAGTCCGCCCGCGGCATCGGCGTGCCCGCCGTCCCGCAGAGCCGGATCGACGAGGCCGCGACGATCGTGGAGCGCTTCATGGTCCGCTGGCGCGGGGAGCCCGACCCCCGCCACGTGGCCGCGGTGGACGCCTACTGGACCTCCGCCGCCGAGCACGGCATGAACGCCTCGACGTTCACCGCCCGCGTCATCGCCTCCACCGGTGCCGACGTCGCCGCCGCGATGTCCGGCGCGATCGGCGCCATGTCCGGCCCGCTGCACGGCGGCGCCCCCTCCCGGGTGCTGCACATGCTCGACGACGTCGAGAAGACCGGTGACGCCGAGAAGTACGTCAAGGACCTGCTCGACCGCAAGGAGCGGTTGATGGGCTTCGGCCACCGCGTCTACCGCGCCGAGGACCCCCGCGCCCGCGTGCTGCGCCGCTCGGCCCAGGAGCTCGGCGCCCCGCGCTTCGAGGCCGCCCTCGCCCTGGAGAACGCCGCCCTCAAGGAGCTGCGCGAGCGGCGCCCCGACCGGCCGGTCGAGACCAACGTGGAGTTCTGGGCGGCCATCGTCCTCGACTTCGCCGAGGTCCCCAGCCACATGTTCACCTCGATGTTCACCTGCGCCCGCACCGCCGGCTGGTGCGCGCACATCCTCGAGCAGAAGAACACCGGCCGCCTCGTGCGCCCGTCGGCCCGCTACATCGGTCCCGCGCCGCGCAAGCCCGACGCCGTCGACGGCTGGGACACCATCAACACCAAGGCCGCGCAGCCGGCCTGACGAAGGACCACCCTTCCCCCCACGCCCCGCAGGCTCGGCGTGGGGCCCTGAAGGGTGGCCGTTCCAGCACGTCACCTCGAGAGGCCGCGTACGGCATGACCCTCACCATCCCCTCCGCGCTCCTGCCGGCCGACGGCCGGTTCGGGAGCGGGCCGTCCAAGGTGCGCCCCGAGGCGTTGCGCGCCCTGGCCGGCGAGGGGGCCGCGGTCATGGGCACCTCCCACCGCCAGGCGCCGGTGAAGGCCCTGGTCCGCCGGGTCCGGGAGGGGCTGGCCCAGCTGTTCGACCTCCCCGACGGCTACGAGGTGGTGCTGGGCAACGGCGGTACCAACGCGTTCTGGGACGCCGCGCTGTTCGGGCTGATCCGCGACCGGGCCGCCTTCGGCTCCTTCGGGGAGTTCTCCGCCCGGTTCGCCGCCGCGGCGGCGGAGGCCCCGTTCCTCGGCGAGCCGGTGGTGGTCACCGCCGAACCCGGCTCGCTCGCGCTGCCGGCGGCCACGCCGGGCGTCGACGCCTACGCCTGGGTGCACAACGAGACCTCCACCGGCGTCATGGCGCCGATCTCGCGCCCCAGCGGGACCGAGGACGCGCTGGTGCTCATCGACGCCACCTCCGGCGCCGGGGGCCTCCCGGTCGACGTCTCGCAGACCGACGTCTACTACTTCGCGCCGCAGAAGTCCTTCGGCTCCGACGGCGGGCTCTGGGTGGCGCTGATGTCGGCCGATGCGCTCCAGCGGATCGCCGAGATCAAGGCCTCGGGCCGCTGGGTGCCCGCCTTCCTCGACCTGTCGATCGCCGTCGACAACTCCGCGAAGGACCAGACGTACAACACCCCGGCGCTCGCGACGCTCTTCCTGCTGGCCGACCAGATCGACTGGCTGCTCTCCCTCGGCGGGCTGTCCGCCGCCGTCGAGCGCACCCGCGAGTCCTCGTCCCGGCTCTACGGCTGGGCCGAGCGGTCTGCCTACGCCACCCCGTTCGTCGCCGATCCGGCGCACCGCAGCTACGTCGTGGGCACCGTCGACCTCGCCGGCTCCGTCGACGCCGCGGCCGTGGCGGCGACGCTGCGCGCCAACGGCGTCGTCGACGTCGAGCCCTACCGCCGGCTGGGCCGCAACCAGTTGCGCATCGGCATGTTCCCGGCGGTCGACCCGGACGACGTGCAGGCGCTGACGGTCTGCA
Source organism: Blastococcus sp. KM273129 (assembly GCF_021698995.1). Classification (NCBI taxonomy): domain Bacteria; kingdom Bacillati; phylum Actinomycetota; class Actinomycetes; order Geodermatophilales; family Geodermatophilaceae; genus Blastococcus; species Blastococcus sp. KM273129. The sequence goes on from NZ_SSXB01000122.1 coordinate 4,835, forward strand.
TCGACCACGTGGTGGAGCGGCTCTAGGCGGACCCGCCGCCCCCACCGCTCGCGGGCTCGCGGCGGGTCCCTGCAGGGGGCCGACGACTTCGTGCAGCATGGATCTCTCGGTGGAGGTGGGTGTGGGTCCCGATGTCCCGGCGGGCTCCGACGGCGCCGACCTGTTCGCCGCCGGGGGCGGGGCCGGCCGCATCATGGCCGGTATCGACTGGGCGAGCACCCCCCTCGGCCCGGTCGCCGGCTGGCCGGCGAGCCTGCGGTTCGCCGTCCGCACGGTGCTCGTGTCCCGGTTCCCCATGGTCCTGACCTGGGGCCCGGACTTCCTCCAGTTCTACAACGACGCCTACGCGCCCCTCATCGGCGCGAAGCACCCGGCGATCGGCCAGGACATCCGGCAGACGCTGGCCGAGGGCTGGGACGCCCTGGGTCCCCCGGTCGAGCACGCGATGGCCACCTGCGAGGCCTCCTGGCTGCCGGGCCTGCTGCTGCTGCTCGAGCGCGCCGGCTACCGGGAGGAGACCTACTTCACGGTCTCCCACGCGCCGGCCTTCGACGACGACGGCCGCGTCGCCGGCATGCACGCCGTGTGCACCGAGGTGACCGGGGAGCTGCTCGCCGCGCGCCGCCAGCAGCTGCTGCACTCGCTGTCGGTCGCGAGCGCGGAGCTGGGTGACGCCCGGCAGACCGTCGCGAGCATGTGCGCCGCCCTGGCCGAGGACCCGCTCGACATCCCCTTCGCCGCCGTCTACCTGGCCACCGGGGAAGGCGCCTTCGCCCGGGTCGCGGTGACCGGGGTCGACGACGGGCTGCTGCCGGAGGCGGGCGGGGCGGACGCCGTGCTGCCGCCGGTCGCCTCGCTGGGCCTGACCGGCGGGCCGTGGGGCGACCGGGTGACCGACGCGGTCGTGCTGCCGCTGGGCGCCGGCCGTGACGCCGAGCCGGTGGGCCTGCTGGTGCTCGGCACGTCGCCCAACCGCGCGCTGGATGCCGACTACACCTCCTTCCACGAGCTGGTGGCCGGCCAGTTCGCCGGCGCGCTGGGCACCGTCCGCGCCTTCGAGGTCGAGCGGCAGCGGGCCGAGTCGCTCGCCGAGCTGGACCGCGCCAAGACGACGTTCTTCACCGACGTCAGCCACGAGCTGCGCACGCCGCTGACCCTCCTGCTCGGCCCGCTCCAGGACGTGCTCGACGACCCGGACGCCGCGCTGACCCCGGACGTGCGGGAGCAGGTCGCCCTCGCCGTCCGCAGCGGCCGCCGGCTGCGCCGCCTGGTCGACGACCTGCTCGACTTCGCCGGCATCGAGGCCGGGCGCGCCACGCCGGTGCGGGTGCCCACCGACGTGGCCGCCTTCACCGCCGAGCTCGCCGGCATCTTCCGGTCGGCGGCGGAGCGGGCCGGGCTGCGCCTGACCGTCGACTGCCCGCCCCTGGACCGCCCCGCCCACGTGGACCCCCGCATGTGGGAGAAGATCGTCGTCAACCTCCTCGCCAACGCGGTGAAGTACACCTTCGTGGGCGGCATCGACGTCGCCCTCCGCGGCGGTGACGGCCGCTTCGAGCTCACCGTCGCCGACACGGGCGTGGGCATCGTCGCCGAGGAGCTCCCCCAGCTGTTCCAGCGCTTCCACCGCGTCGCGGGGGCCGCTGCCCGGACCCGCGAGGGCACCGGCATCGGCCTGGCCCTGGTGCAGGAGCTGGCCGCGCTGCACGGCGGCGCGGTCACGGTGACCAGCGAGCCGGGGCGGGGCAGCACCTTCACCGTCGCGCTGCCCTTCGGCGAGCCCGACGCCGCCGACGGCCCCGCGGCGGTGCCCTCCGACGCCGCCCACGGCGAGGCCGAGGGATGGGAGGAGGTCGGCTCGCGCCCGTCCGGGCGGCCGGAGGACCCGGACGCAGCCGACGTGCTGGTCGTCGACGACAACGCCGACCTGCGCGGCTACCTCACCCGCCTGTTGCAGCCGTTCTACGCGGTGCGCACGGCGGCCGACGGCGCCGAGGCGCTCGCCGCGGTGGCGGCCCGGCGTCCCGCCCTGGTGCTGACCGACGTGATGATGCCGCGGGTCGACGGGTTCGGGCTGCTGCGGGAGCTGCGGGCGGACCCGGCCACCCGGGACCTCCCGGTGATCATGCTCACCGCCCGCGCCGGGCAGGAGGCCTCGGTCGAGGGTCTCGAGGCCGGCGCGGACGACTACCTGGCCAAGCCCTTCCGGGCCGCGGAGCTGCTCGCCCGGGTGCGGGTGGCGCTCGAGCGCGCGGGCGGCCGCGCAGCGGCACCGGCCGCTCCTCCGGAGGTCGCCTCCTCGACCCGGCCGGCGACCTCGCCGCTGCCGGCGCCCCTGGCGTCCACGCACGTGGAGCGGCCGGGGCCCGGCGCCGACGCGGTGCCGGCTCCCCGCGCCGGGGACGCCACGGGCAGCGGCTCCCGCGCGCGCTGGCGGCTGCCCTCGGCGCTCTCGTCCATCCCCGTGGTGCGCCGGCGGCTGCGCGTGCTGCTGGCCGAGGCCGGGGTCGGCGAGGAGCAGGCCTACGACCTGCTCGTGGCCGCGTGCGAGGCGACCAGCAACGCGATCGAGCACGCCCAGGACCCCACCGAGCCGGTGGTGGAGGTGACCGCGCTCGTCGAGGGCGGTCTCGTCGAGATCACGGTGCGCGACCACGGCCAGTGGCGGGAGCGGGTGCCGAGCATGGACCGCGGCCGCGGCTCCACGCTGATGAGCGCCTTCGCCGAGGTCACCGCCGTCCCCAGCCCGGAGGGGACGACGGTCCGCATCCGGTCGGCGGTGCGCCCGCCCGCCTGAGCCGGGGCGTGCTCAGCGCAGCAGCCAGGTGTCCTTGCCGAGGAGGCCGTCGCCGCCCACCCGGGTCAGCGCCAGCGGCAGCGTGGCCGTGGTGCGCCCGGCGACGGAGAACACCCGAAGCCCCACCGGCCGGGGGTGCAGGCACCCGCCGGCCAGCGCCGGTGCGGTGGAGGGGGCCAGCGGCTCGCGGGCGACGAACCGGTGCGGGGCGGCGGCGATCTCGGCCCGCAGCGCGGCCAGCCCGGCGGCCGGGCAGGACGGGCCGTGCACGACGCGCCGGCCGCCGTACCCGGCGACGGACTCGACCTCGAGCTCGTGCAGCCGGTCGGCCACCTCGGCCCACGCGGCCGGGTCGGCGAGCACCCAGGTCCGCGCGGAGGCCAGCAGCGGCTCCTCGCCGAGGTAGAAGCGGATCATCGCCGGCACCCAGGCGTAGCCGGCCGCGTCGTCGGCCACCGCGTTGCCCGGAACGTTGGCCAGGCCGAGCCTGCGGGCCCGCACCGCCTCGGTCAGCGCGAGGTCCAGGGGCACCCCCGCGCCGGTCGGGTAGGCGCCGAGCAGGGCGTCGTCGAAGCGCCGGTAGAGGACGTCGACCGGC
>NZ_SSXB01000123.1:0-7994 GCF_021698995.1 Blastococcus sp. KM273129
GCTACACGCCTACAACCACCACCGGCCCCACACCGGCATCGGCGGCCACCCACCCATCAGCCGCTTGACCAACCTCCCCGGTCAGTACAGCTAGCGCTCCCCCCGCTGTTCGTCCTGGTGTTCGCGGGACCCGGCGCCCCACCGGGGGTGGCCGCCGCCTGGGTGGGGGTCACCTTCCTGCTCGCCGCCACCGCCTACGGCTTCTTCCAGGTGCCCTACGTCGCGCAACCGGCGGAGATCACCGACGATCCCGACGAGCGGTCGGCGCTGATCTCCTGGCGGGTCGCCGCGCTGGCGGTCGGCATCCTGCTGGCCGGCGCGGGCGCACCCGCCGTCGTGGACGCGTTCGGCGGCGGGCGGGACGGCTACCTCGCCATGTCCGTCTTCGTCGCCGTGCTGCTGGCCGGTGGCATGCTCGGGGCGGTCATCGGCACCCGCAACGCACCCACGCTGACCCGGGTGCGCAGCGAGGGCCGGCTGCTGACCACGCTGCGGCTGGCCTGGGGCTCGCGGCCGTTCCGGGTGCTGCTCACCGGCTTCGTCGTCCAGGCGCTCGGCATCGGCGTGATGCTCGCCGGGGTGCCGTACTTCTCCCAGTACGTCCTCGGCGATGCAGCCGCGGGGACGCTGCTGTTCGCCGCCCTCGTCGCACCGGCCATCCTGGTCATGCCGCTGTGGCTGGGGTTCAGCCGCCGGTTCGGCAAGCGACGCGGCCTCCTGGTCTCGTCGGGGGTGTTCACCTCGTCGGCCGCGGCGCTCGGCGCCGCCTCCGGTGGGGGGACCGCCGTGGTCCTGCCGTTCGTGGTGCTCGTCGGCATCGGGTACGCCGGCATGCAGATGTTCCCCCTGGCGATGCTCCCCGACGTCATCGCCGCCGACGAGGCCGCGTCGGGGCAGCGCCGGGCCGGCGTCTTCACCGGGGTCTGGACCGCCGCGGAGACCCTGGGTCTGGCGATCGGGCCGGGCCTGCTGGGCGGGCTGCTCGCGCTCGCCGGCTACGTGTCCTCCCGGGGGGACGACGTGGTCGCGCAGTCGGACACCGCGGTCTCCGCCATCCTGCTGGGCTTCACCCTGGTCCCCGCGCTGCTCGTGCTCGCCAGCCTGCCCGTCCTCGCCCGCTACCGGCTCGACGCCGTCCCCACCCAGGAGGTCCCCGCGTGACGCCCCAGGACGTGCTCGCCGAGCTGACCGCGCTGCAGCGCGGCGACGTGCCCACCCACGGCGGGGCGACCATGGCCTACGTCTACGACTCCGGGCTCGCCGAGGTGGACGAGCTCGCCGGGGCCGCGCAGGCCGCGTTCCAGTGGACCAACGCGCTCGACCCGACGGCCTTCCCCAGCGTCGCCCGCATCGAGAACGACCTCGTCGGCGCCGCGCTCGAGCTGCTGGGGGGCGGCCCGGACGCCGTCGGGACGCTCACCAGCGGCGGCACGGAGAGCTGCCAGCTCGCCGTCCTGGCCGCGCGCGAGCAGTGGCGCGCCCGGGGCGGGACCGGGCGGCCGCGCATGCTGCTGCCCGTCACCGCCCACGCCGCGTTCCGCAAGGCCGCGCACCTGTTCGACGTCGAGGTCGCCGACATCCCGGTCGACCCGGTCACCTGCCGGGCCGTCCCCTCTGCGGTGGCCCGCCGGCTCGACGAGCGCGCGGTCCTGGTGGTGGTCAGCGCGCCCTCCTACCCGCACGGCGTCCTGGACCCGGTCGGGGAGGTCGCGGGGCTCGCAGCCGGCGCCGGGGTGCCCTGCCACGTGGACGCCTGCATCGGCGGCTGGGTGCTGCCGTTCCTGGACGACGTCCCCGAGCCGTTCGACCTCTCCGTCCCGGGCGTGACGTCGCTGTCGGTGGACCTGCACAAGTACGGCTACGCCCCCAAGGGCGTCTCGCTGCTCCTCACCGCCACCCCGGAGCTGCGGCACGCGCACTGGTTCAGCACCGCCGGCTGGCCCGGCTACCCCGTGGTCAACCCGACCCTGGCCGGCACCCGCCCCGCCGGCGCGATGGCGGCCGCCTGGGCGGTGCACCGCTGGGTGGGCACCGACGGCTACCGGGAGCTGGCCCACCGGGCCAGGGGCGCCGCGGTGCGGCTCGCCGCCGGGACCGCCGCGATCGACGGGCTCCGGGTCGTCGGCCGGCCGGTCGCGACGCTGGTGGCCCTGGCCGCGGACGGCCCCGACGGCGTCGACGTGCTGCACCTCGCCGACGAGATGACCGCGCGCGGCTGGCTGCTCCAGCCGCAGCCGCCCTTCCCCCAGGACGGCGGCGACCTCCCCGCCACCCTGCACCTCACCGTCACGGCGGCGACCGCCGGGCGCGTCGAGGCGCTGCTGGCCGACCTCCGCGACGCCGCGCGGGCCGCGGCCGCCCTCCCCCGCCCCGTGCCGGACCCCGGGCTGGTGGCCGCGGCCGCCACGATCGACCCGGCGGCGCTGACCGTCGCGGAGGTCGAGGCGCTCCTGGAGCTGGCCGGGGTCTCCGGCGGGTCGCTGCCCGAGCGCATGGCCCCCGTGCACGCCCTGGTGGCGGCCCTCCCCCGGCCGGTGGCCGAGCGACTGCTGGCCGGCGTCCTCGGTCGGGTCTACCGCCCCGCGCTCACCGCGTGACGCCCTGCTCCCGGGCGCAGGCGGCCACGGCCTCGGCGACGGCGGTGGCGACCCGCCGGTCCAGCGGGCTGGGGACGATGTAGTCCGGCCGCAGGTCGTCACCGACGACGCCGGCGATCGCGGAGGCGGCCGCGAGCTTCATCTCCTCGGTGATGCGGGTGGCAGCGGCGTCGATGGCGCCGCGGAAGACGCCCGGGAAGGCCAGCACGTTGTTGATCTGGTTGGGCAGGTCGCTGCGGCCGGTGGCGACGACGGCGGCGTGCCTCGCGGCCATCTCCGGGTCGACCTCCGGCGTCGGGTTGGCCAGCGAGAACACGATGGCGTCCTCGGCCATCGAGGCGATCGCCGCCTCGGGCACCGACCCGCCGGAGACGCCGAGGTAGACGTCGGCCCCCTCCAGCGCGGCCACCATCGTGCCCGCGAACCCCGACCGGTTGGTGTTCTCGACCAGCCACCGCTTGGTGCCGGTGACCTCGCGCCCGGCGTGCAGGACGCCCTGCGAGTCGGCGACGGCGATCTCCCCCACCCCCGCCTCGAGCAGGATCTTGGTGCAGGCGACGCCGGCCGCCCCGGCGCCGGAGACCACCACCCGCAGGTCGCCCAGTTCGCGGCCGACCACCGCGGCGGCGTTGCGGAGCGCGGCGAGGACCACGATCGCCGTCCCGTGCTGGTCGTCGTGCATCACCGGGATGTCCAGGCGGTCGCGCAGCCGGGCCTCGATCTCGAAGCAGCGGGGAGCGCTGATGTCCTCGAGGTTGATGCCGCCGAAGGACGGCGCGATCGCCGCGACCGTCTCGACGATCTCGTCCACGTCGGTGGTGGAGAGCACGATCGGCACCGCCGAGAGCCCGGCGAACTCGCTGAACAGGCAGGCCTTGCCCTCCATGACCGGCAGCGAGGCGACCGGTCCGATGTCCCCGAGGCCGAGCACCGCGGTGCCGTCGGAGACGACGGCGACGACGCGGGGCGCCCAGGTGAACCGGCGGGCCAGGCCGGGCTCGGCGGCGATCGCGCTCGAGACGCGGGCGACGCCCGGGGTGTAGGTGAGGGCGAGGTCGGCGATCGAGCCGATCGAGCGGGTCGAGGACACGGAGAGCTTGCCGCCCTCGTGCACCGCGAACGCCGGGTCGGAGGCGAAACGGTCGGTGCCGACGAGGTCCCCGGAGGCCGCATTTCCGCTCATGGGCACAGCAGCGTAAACCCGGCCGGCAGCCGGTCTGTCGCTACGGTGCGGTGGTGGAGATCCGCGAGCTCGCCGTGCCCGACAGTTTCGTGATCGACCTGACGCCGCACGGCGACACGCGTGGACGTTTCACCGAGTGGTACCGCGCCGACCAGTTGTCTCAGGCAGTGGGACACCCGCTGCCCCTCGCCCAGGCCAACCACAGCGTCTCGACGGCGGGTGTGCTGCGCGGGGTGCACTTCGCGCTCGTCCCGCCCGGTCAGGCCAAGTACGTCTACTGCCCGGCCGGGCGGGTGCTCGACGTCGTCGTCGACGTCCGGGTCGGCTCGCCCACCTTCGGGTCGTACGACACCGTGCTCCTCGACAGCGAGCAGCCGCGGGCGGTCTACCTCGCCGAGGGGCTCGGGCACGCCTTCCTCGCCCTGGCCGACGGCAGCTCGGTGACCTACCTGGTCTCCTCCCCCTACGACCCCGCGCGCGAGTTCGGCGTCTCCCCGCTGGACCCCGACCTGGCCCTGCCGTGGCCGGCGGACGTCGCGCTGGAGCTGTCGGCCAAGGACCGTGCGGCGCCCACCCTCGCCGAGGCCCGGGAGCAGGGCCTGCTGCCCACCATGGCGGAGTGCGCGCAGCGGTACGCGCAGCTACGCGGCGCCTGACCCGGACGCCGGGGGCCCCGGGGCCAGCCGGCCCGGGCGCGGCCACAGCCGCCCCACCACCCGGCCGACGACGGCGGCGGCCCCGAAGGCGCGGCTGTCGTCGGCCACGAACGGGTTGTCGCCCTCGACCCAGTGACCGCCCTCGACGGCGCGGCGGACCCGCTTGACCACCAGGAGCTCCGGCCGGGCCGGGAAGCGGGCCAGCACGACGTCGCCCTCCCGCACGGCCGCACCCGCCCGCAGCCGGCGGACGAGCAGGCGGTCCCCGTGGCGGACCGTCGGCGACATCGACGGGCCGCTCACCCGGGCCAGCACCCAGCGCGTCGCCAGCCGGGGAACCTCCTCCGGACCGCGACCGGCCGACGTGTTCCCGCTGATCACCGCGGGTAGGGTCGCAGAAGACCCATCCCCACGAACCCGGAGGCACCACCCATGCGTCTGTTCCGCATGTTCTCCGCCGTGGAGGCCACCGCGCACTGCGACCTCCCCTGCGGCGTGTACGACCCGGCCCAGGCCCGCATCGAGGCGGAGTCGGTCAAGGCCATCCAGGAGAAGTACCAGAGCAACGAGGACCCGGTCTACCGGACCCGGGCGATCATGATCAAGGAGCAGCGGGCGGACCTGGTCAAGCACCACCTGTGGGTGCTGTGGACCGACTACTTCAAGCCCCCGCACTTCGAGAAGTACCCGCAGCTGCACGAGCTGTTCAACAAGGCCACCAAGCAGGCCGGCGCGGCCGGCGGCAAGGGCAGCATGGACCCGGCCGAGGGCCAGAAGCTCCTCGACTACATCGCCGAGATCGACAAGATCTTCTGGGAGACCAAGGCCGCGGCCTGAAAGAAGGACCCCGTCCTCCTCGCGACGGGGCCGTTCCAGCACCTCACCGGCCGGTGACCCCCTCCGGGGTCACCGGCCGGTGGCGTCCCCGGGCACCGATGAGTTCCCGGCGCGGGCCCCGTCTCCCCTCGGACCGTCCCCGACCCGAGGAGCGACCATGACCATCCGGCTCAACCCCTACCTGCACTTCGCCGGCGACGCCCGAGCCGCGATGGAGTTCTACCGCTCGGTGATGGGCGGTGAGCTGGAGGTGATGACCTTCGGCGACGCCGGCGGCGGGGGCGGCGAGTACCCGGACGACGGCGTGATGCACGCCTTCCTCCGCACCGACGCCGGCCTGGAGCTCATGGCCTCCGACGGGCACGACCCGGCGGCGGGCGGGCCGGACAAGGTCTCCTGCTCCCTGTCGGGGGACGACGCCGAGACCCTCACCCGGTACTTCGAGGAGCTCGCGGCGGGCGGCACCGTCGACGTGCCGTTCGAGAAGCAGGTGTGGGGTGACACGTTCGGGCAGGTCACCGACCGGTTCGGCATCCGCTGGCTGCTGAACGCCGCCACACCCGCCTCCTGAGCCCCTGACGTCGCCACCGGACCCGGCGGTCCGGTGACGACGCGGCCCGGTGCGACCGCCCCCGGTAGCGTGGGGCCACCATGCGCATCGACCCCGCCGGCTGGCCCTTCATCGCCGGCCCGCTGACCCCGGCCGCCCTGCTCGCCACCGGCGCCCGGCTCACGGGTCGCCGCTGGCCCCGCCTCGCCGCCTGGCCCCTGCTCGGTCTCGCCGCCTACATGGCGGTCTTCTTCCGCGACCCGGACCGCCGGTGCGACACCACGCCCCCCGGCCCGGACGACGTCCTCTCGCCCGCCGACGGGGTGGTCATGGTCGCCGGGGAGCCGCAGGAGGGGGTGGCGCCCGGCGACGCGCCCGAGGGCGGCTGGCAGCAGGTGAGCGTCTTCCTCTCCGTCGTCGACGTGCACGTGAACCGCTCCCCCTACCGCGGGGAGGTCGTCGAGAGCTCCTACCGCAAGGGCAGCTTCCTGGCGGCCTACCGCAAGGAGTCGGCGCACCGCAACGAGCGCAGCGAGGTCCGGCTCCGTGACGGCGACCGCACGGTGGTCTTCCGGCAGATCGTCGGGGTCCTGGCGCGCCGGATCGTGACCCGCACCGGGGTCGGCCGCACGCTGGCGACGGGGGAACGGATGGGGCTGATGAAGTTCGGCTCGCGCATGGACGTGTTCGTGCCGCGCGAGTGCGCCATCGCCGTGACGGAGGGACAGCGCGTGCGGGGCGGCGAGACCGTCATCGCCCGCTGGCCCGCCACCCGCTGAGGCGCGCGGTGCCGACACGGCGCACGGCCACCGTGGAGTTCGTGCGGGGCTCGGTGCGAGGTACCCGCCGGCGGGCGCTGGCCACCCTGCCCAGCCTGTTCACGCTCGGCAACATGCTGTGCGGCTTCGCCGCGATCCTGGTCTCCATCCGCGGCGACCACGGCCTGGCCGCCGTCCTCATCGGGCTCTCGGTGCTGTTCGACATCACCGACGGCGCCGTCGCCCGGCTGGTGGGCGCGGTGACCCCCTTCGGCCTCCAGTTCGACTCGCTGGCCGACCTGGTGTCCTTCGGCCTGGCGCCGGCGCTGCTGGCCTTCACGCTGTTCTCCGAGGGCCGCGACGAGTGGGACCCGCTGGGCTGGGTCGTGTGCTTCCTGTGGGTGGCGTGCGCGGCGATCCGGCTCGCCCGCTTCAACACGACGATCGACCCGACCGCCGACAAGCGGTACTTCACCGGCATGCCCAGCCCCGGTGCGGCCGGCGTCGTCCTGGCATCGGTGTTCGCCTTCGGTGACGACATGCAGGGCCGCGACCGGCTCTGGGTGCTGCTGGTGGTCGCCGTCCCGGCGGTGCTGATGGTCACCAACATCCGGTTCCGGTCCTTCCGGTCGCTGGTCAGCCCGAAGAGCGGCCGCCCGTACGGGCTGGTCGCCACCGCGGTGCTGCTGGTGGTCGGCTTCGCCCTGTTCCCCGTCGTGACCGGCTGCGTGCTGGCCTACGGCTACCTGCTGGCCCCGGTGCTGGTGCCGGTGCTCTCACCGCTGGGCCGGCTGGTGCCCGCCCGGCTGAAGGAGTCGCTCTCGTGACCGTGCGGCCGATCCGCCCCGACGACGTCCCGGCGGTCGTGGGGCTGGTGCGGGAGCTCGCCGACTACGAGCGCGCGCTGCACGAGGTGCGGCTCACCGAGGAGCAGCTCACCGCCTGCCTGTTCGGCGACGCCCCCGCCCTCTTCGGCCACGTCGCGGAGGCCGGGGGCGAGGTCGTCGGCACGGCGCTGTGGTTCCTCAACTTCTCCACCTGGCGGGGCACGCACGGGGTCTACCTCGAGGACCTCTACGTCCAGCCGCAGCACCGGGGCGCGGGGCTGGGCAAGGAGCTGCTGCGCACCCTCGCGGAGGTGTGCGTCGAGCGCGGTTACAGCCGGCTGGAGTGGTCGGTGCTGGACTGGAACACGCCGTCGATCGAGTTCTACCGGGCTGCCGGCGCCGTCCCGATGGACGAGTGGACGGTGTTCCGCCTGACCGACGACGCGCTGGTGTCCTTCGCCGCTGCCGGACGGGGCTGACCGCACGGCGCTAGCTGTACCCGGCCAGGACGTTGGTGACGACGGCCGGACTTGAACGCAGGAGAACCTCCGAGTGGGGTGTGGCTTGTCTAAGGCCCACATCCGCC
>NZ_SSXB01000124.1:0-7886 GCF_021698995.1 Blastococcus sp. KM273129
ATGCGGCTCCTCGGGAGGGGGTGGGGTCAGCGCGTGTGGCCGGACCCCGTGACGACGTAGGTGGTCGAGGTGAGCTCGGGCAGGCCGAGCGGGCCCCGGGCGTGCAGCTTCTGGGTGGAGATGCCGATCTCGGCACCGAAGCCGAACTCGCCTCCGTCGGTGAACCGGGTCGAGGCGTTGACCAGCACGGCGGCGGCGTCGACACCGGCGGTGAACTCGGCGATGGCGCGGGCGGAGTCGGCGACGATCGCCTCGGTGTGGCCGGTGCTCCACCGCGCGATGTGGTCGAGGGCCTGCGGCAGGTCGTCGACGACCCGCACCGCCATGTCCATCGACAGGTACTCGGTGCCCCAGTCCTCGTCGGTGGCAGGGACGACGCCGGCGTGGGCCGAGCGGGCGGCGTCGTCGCCGTGCAGCGCGACGCCGGCATCGGCCAGCGCGGCCAGCAGCCGCGGCAGGAACGGCACGTCGCGGTGCACCAGCAGCGTCTCGGCGCTGTTGCAGACGCTGACCCGGTGGGTCTTGGAGTTGAGCACGACCGCCTCGGCGATCTCCGGGTCCGCCGAGGCGTCGACGTAGACGTGGCAGTTGCCCTCGCCGGTCTCGATCACCGGCACCCGCGACTCCCGCACGACCCGCTGGATCAGCGAGGCGCCCCCGCGCGGGATGACGACGTCGACCAGTCCCCGGGCGTTCAGCAGCTCGCCCACCGATGCGCGGTCGGCCGGCAGCAGCTCGACGAAACCCGCCGGCAGCCCCGCCTTCTCCCCCGCCTCGGCGAGGACGGCGAGCAGCGCGGTGTTGGTGCCGAACGCCGACGCCGAGCCGCGCAGCAGCGCCGCGTTGCCGCTCTTGAGGCACAGCCCGGCGGCGTCGACGGTCACGTTGGGGCGGGCCTCGTAGACGATGCCCACCACGCCGAGGGGGACGCGGACCTGCTTCAGCTCCAGCCCGTTGGGCAGCCGCGACCCGCGGACGACGTCGCCGACCGGGTCGGGCAGCGCCACGAGCCGGCGCAGCGCGTCGGCGACCCCGGCGATCCGGCCCGCGTCCAGCCGCAGCCGGTCGACGATCGCCTCCGGCGTGCCGTCGGCCCGGGCGGCGGCGACGTCGGTCGCATTCGCGGCCAGGATCTCGTCGGCGCGCTCGACCAGCGCCCCGGCCATCGCCGCCAGCGCGGCGTCCTTGGTGTCCGTCGGCAGGGTGCGGAGCACCCGGGAGGCAGCCTTCGCGCGCAGCGCGGCGGCACCGATCAGCGGCAGGCCGGAGACGTCGGACACACCGAGATCCTACGCGCGGGCGGGTACGGGTCCGCGCGCGCGACCGGGCGCCGACCGCGCCGGGGAGCTGTGTGAGAATGATTCCCATGCACATGTCGTCGATGCGCCGCACCACCGTCGCCCTCGGGTCCGCCACCTGCCTGCTGCTGGCCGGTTGCGGCTCCTCCACCGGGACGGAGGAGGCGTCCGGCGCCACCGGCGGGGGCGAGCTGTCCGTGCTGGCCGGCTTCTACCCGCTGCAGTGGGCCGCCGAGCAGGTCGGTGGCGATCGCGTGTCGGTCACCTCGGCCACCCCGCCCGGCGGCGAGCCGCACGACCTGGAGCTCACGCCGCGGGACGTCGCCGCGATCTCCGAGGCCGACCTGGTCCTCTACCTCGAGGGCTTCCAGCCCGGCCTCGACGACGCCGTCGCGTCCGAGGCCCCCGACGCCGCCTGGGACGCGGGCCAGGCCGCCGACCTCTCGCTGACCACCACCGGCGGGCACGACCACGCCCACGAGGAGGAGGCCCACGCCGAGGAGGAAGCGCACACCGAGGATGAGGCCCACACCGAGGATGAGGCCCACGCCGAGGAGGAAGCGCACACCGAGGATGAGGCCCACGCCGAGGGCGAGGAGTCGGTCGACCCGCACTTCTGGCTGGACCCCGCCCGCCTGGCCGACGTCGCCGACGCCATGGCCGACCGGCTCGCCGAGCTGGACCCGGACGGCGCGGACACCTACGCGGACAACGCCGCGGCGCTGCGCGCCGACCTCGAGGCCCTGGACGCGGAGATGTCCGACGGGCTCGCGGGCTGCGCCGTGGACACCCTGGTGACGAGCCACGACGCGTTCGGCTACCTCGGCGAGCGCTACGGTCTCGAGGTGGTCGGCATCAACGGTCTCAGCCCGTCGCAGGAGCCCAGCGCCGCCCAGCTCGCCGAGATCACCGAGCTGGTGGCCGACCGCGGCATCACCACCGTCTACACCGAGACCCTCGTCGACCCGGCGGTGGCCGAGACCGTGGCGGCGGAAGCGGGCGTGCGGACCGCCGTCCTCGACCCGATCGAGGGCCTGACCGACGAGTCGGCCGGTGAGGACTACCTCGAGGTCATGCGCGCCAACCTCGCCACCCTGCAGGAGGGCCAGAACTGCTCGTGACCGGCCGCACCCTCGCCGAGCAGCAACCGCCGGGGCCCGATCGCGACCTCGCGGTCGGGCTCCGCGGCGCGAGCATCGGCTACGGCGACGTCCCCGTGGTGCAGGGCGTGGACCTGACGGTGCGCCCCGGTGAGGCGCTCGCCGTCCTCGGGTCGAACGGCTCCGGGAAGACCACCCTCGCCCGCGGCCTCCTCGGCCTGGCGTCCGTGCTCGGGGGGGAGGTCACCGTGCTCGGCGCCCCCGTCGGACGGCTGCGCGACCGCGGTCGGGTCGGCTACGTGCCCCAGCGGCACACGGTCAGCGGCGCGGTGCCGGCCACCGTCCGCGAGGTGGTCGGCGTCGGCCGGCTCGCCCGGCGGGGCCTGCTGGGCCGACCCACCGCCGCCGACCGCGCGGCCGTGGCCGACGCCATCGAAGCGGTGGGGCTCGCGGACCGCGTGCGCGATCCGGTTGCGTCGCTGTCGGGCGGCCAGCAGCGCCGCGTGCTCGTGGCCCGGGCGCTGGCCGCCGAACCCGAGCTGCTGATCATGGACGAACCGACCGCCGGTGTCGACGCCGCCAACCAGCAGGCCCTCGCGGGTGTCCTGGCCGAGGTGTCGTCGCGCGGGACGACCCTGCTGGTGGTCACGCACGAGGCCGGTCCGCTCGCCGGCGTCCTGACCCGCGCGGTCGTCGTCGACCACGGACGGGTGCGCTACGACGGGCCGCTGGCCGGGGCCGGCCCCCTGGCCGGCGACGCCGGGCACCACCACCCGGGGGATCCGGACGACCACCCGGCGACCGGCTACCGCCAGCACCAGCCGTGGACGTCCTCCCGCCCGGTGCGCGCCCGCGACGGGGAGCAGTGACGTGGAGATCCTCCAGTACGAGTTCATGCAGCGGGCGCTGCTGGCGTCCCTGATGGTGGGGCTGGCGGCTCCGGCGGTCGGCATCTTCCTGGTGCAGCGGCGGCTGTCGCTGCTGGGCGACGGCCTCGGCCACGTCGCGCTCGTCGGCGTCGGCGTCGGCGTCCTCACCTCCACCGCACCGGTCGGGGCGGCCCTCGTCGCGGCGATCGCCGGGGCGGTGCTCATCGAGCTCGTCCGCGCCCGCGGGCGCACCAGCGGCGACGTGGCGCTCGCCGTCCTCTTCTACGGGGGCATCGCCGGCGGCGTGGTGCTGCTCAGCCTGGCGCCGTCCGGCCAGGCGACGAACCTCGACGCCTACCTGTTCGGGGCGATCACCACCACGAGCGCCGGCGACCTGGCGGCCTTCGGCGTCATCACGGTCGTGATCCTCTCGGTCGTGTGGCTGCTCGGGCAGCGGCTGTACGCGGTGAGCGACGACGAGGAGTACGCCCGCGCGGTGGGCCTGCCGGTGCTGGCGCTCAACGTGGTGCTCGCCGCGCTGGTCGCCTCGACCGTCGTGCTGTCGATGCGCGTGGTGGGCCTGCTGCTGATCAGCGCGCTGATGATCCTCCCCAGCGCGGTGGCGCAGCTGCTGGCCGGCAGCTTCCGGCAGGCACTGCTGCTGGCCTGCGGCATCGGCCTGGTCGTCAGCCTCGCCGGCACCACGGCCTCCTACTACACGGGCACGCCGTCCGGCGGCACCATCGTGCTGCTGGCGATCGCCCTGTTCCTGCTCGTCGCGCTGGCCGTCGCCGTGCGGGAGGCCACGGGCCGCCGGCGGCACCGGCGTAAGGTCGGCCTGCACGCCGCCCACCCGCACGAGCACGGGGAGGGCTGCGGCCACCGGCCGGTCCCGCACGGTGACCACGTGGACTACGACCACGACGGCCACCTGCACGCACCGCACCGGACCGGCACGGGCGTGCACTACGACGAGCACGGCGAGCACCCGGTGCCGGCACCGGTGGAGGGAAAGGCAGGCCGACCGTGAGCTCCCCCGACACCGCTCCCCCCGCCCGCCGGCAGACCCGCCAGCGCACCGCGGTCCTGGAACTGCTCGACGAGCTCGACGGCTTCCGGAGCGCCCAGGACCTGCACGCCCTGCTGCGCGAGCGCGGCGACTCGGTGGGCCTGGCGACGGTCTACCGGGCGTTGCAGGCGCTGGTCGACGACGGCCTGGTCGACGTCCTGCGCAGCGGCGAGGGCGAGGCGGCGTACCGCCGCTGCTCACCGGTGCACCACCACCACCTGGTGTGCCGAGCCTGCGGGCGCACGGTGGAGGTCGCCGACCCGCCGGTGGAGAGGTGGGCGGCCAGGATCGCCGCCGAGCACGGCTTCGCCGACGTGCAGCACGAGCTCGAGGTCTTCGGCACCTGCGGGAGCTGCGCCGCCGGTCGCGGCTGAGTCAGGCTCCGAAGCGCATCGGGACGCCCAGGCCGGCCGCGGCCGGGACCAGCGTCGCGGGCATCCCCGCGTCCGGCTCGCCCGATGCACCCGGTCCGCCCTCCCGCACCCAGGCCGCCAGCGCCGCGGCGCGCTCCTCCTCGTGCACCCCGGCCAGCCAGACAGTCGGCCCGGAGCACCCACCGGAGCCGTCGCGGTGGGCCACGGCGGCGACGGAGGCGAGCCCGCACGGACCCAGGCACGCCGTGGTCACCAGCACGGCCCCGCGGGTCTCGCGCACCGCGGCGGACAGCCCGGAGCCGGCCGCCGCTGCCCCCGTCGAGGTGCAGCGGCGTCCCAGGCAGAGCGCCACGACGGGCCCCGGCACGTCCGGACGCCGGCCGGTCACGGCAGGAGCCCCCGCTCGTAGGCCTTCTGCAGCCGGGCGGGGACCAGTCGCTCCTCCCCGTCGACGCGGACCGGCACGAGGGGCACCGGCGTCGCCTTCCACTGCGCCTTCCGGGACCGGGTGCGGGACCGCGAGGTGCGCCGCTTCGGGACCGCCACGGCTCAGCCCTCCGTCCGGCGGGCGCCGAGGTGCCGCGCGTAGCGCTGGTGGAACCGCTCGACGCGCCCGGCGGTGTCGAGGACCCGCTGGTCACCGGTCCAGAAGGGGTGCGAGGCGGCGGAGATGTCCACGCCGACCAGCGGCAGCACCTCGCCGTCGAGCTCGACGGTCTGGGTCGTGGCGACGGTGGAGCGGGTGCGGTAGAGCCTGCCGCTGGCCGCGTCGCGGAAGACGACGGTGCGGTACTCGGGGTGGATGCCGGAACGCATCAGGAACGGTCCTCTCGGTCGGTGGTCGACGCCCGGTCGTCGGGCGCGGGGGTCGCCTCGCACGGGTCCTCGTGCCAGGAGCCGAAGGGGTCGGGGAGGCCGGCCCACGCCGCGGGCCCCGCCGCCATCTCGTCGTCGGTCAGCAGCGCGGCGTCGAGCGCGGAGATCACCGCCACGCCCGGCTGCCGGTGGGAGAGCACGACCACCTCGGTGTGCCGGTCCCCGTGGGCCGGGTCCCACCGCAGCGCCGCGGCGACCTGGCGCTCCGGCTCGACGTCGGCCCAGTCGGGGCTGTCGTCGGGCAGCGTCGCCAGCCAGGGTCCGGCGTCCCCCATGCGCAGCCCCTGGCCGGCGGACTCCATCCAGAGGGCCCGGTCGTGCTGGCTCGCGAGCCAGACGCGGCCCCGGCTGCAGACGACGCCCTCGAGCAGCACGTCCAACGCCTCGTGCAACCGATCCGGGTGGAAGGGCCGCGGCGCCGAGAACCGGATGACGCTCACGCCGACGTCCTCGCCGAGCGGGGGGCGGCCGGGCAGCAGCGGGTCGTGCACCGAGGAGAGCCGGCCCCGGCGGGCCCCCGGGCCGAGCGCCGCCAGCAGCCGCTCCGGGCCGACGGCGGCGTCGGCCCGCGGCACGCCGGAGACCAGCCGGTCCAGCACGGCGTCCAGCCGGGCGGCCGTCCAGGCGTCGACCGGCCCGCCGGCCAGCAGGACCGCGTCGGCGAAGGCGACCTGACCCAGACCCACCTGGGCGAGCGTCCGGTCGTCGTCCGGGGTGGCGGCGAGCCCCCGGTCGGCGAGCTCCTCCGCACCGGTCACGTCCTCCAGCCAGGTGCGGCCGTCGACGACTGCCAGCACGCCGGCCACCTCGACCCGGTCGGCCGCCGTGCCGTCGGGGCCGGCCGGCACGTGGTCGAGGACCAGGTGGTCGATGGACCAGCACAGGTTCTCCGGCTCCAGGGCGGGATCCAGCTGGAGCACGATCCGGACGACGTCCGGCTCGGCGCCGAGCGCGTGCAGCAGCGGCAGCAGGTCCAGCCGCAGGGTGCAGGAGAGGCACCCGTGCGCGAGCTCCACGGCGGTCCGCTCCTCGACGAGGCCGGTGGCGGTGTGCCGGGTGACGGTCCGGAGGACGACGCCGTGGCCCAGCTGGCGGACGTCGTGGTGCACGACGACGCTGCCCGCCCGGCCGAGGAGCGCGCGGCTCGCCCGACCGGTGTGGGCGGCCTCGAGGCCGGTGACGATCACCAGGGGGGTGCGGGAGGACGTCATGCGACCACCCTAACCGCTAACGGGAATCGTTTTCATCTAGGGTGGTGCCGTACCCCGGGACCGCCCCGGGGCCCAGGACCCTGGAGGTGCCATGGCCACCTACTGCGAGGTGACCGGCCGCCGGCCCGGCTTCGGGAAGGACGTGAGCCACTCCCACCGGCGCACCAGCCGCCGCTTCGACCCCAACCTGCAGCGCAAGCGGTACTTCCTCCCGGGCGAGAACCGCTGGATCCGGCTCACCGTCTCGGCGAAGGGCATCAGGACCATCGACGCCCAGGGGATCGAGGCCGTCGTCGCCCGGCTGCGGGCCAGCGATCCCGACGTCCGCCGGCGGCTCGGTTCGGGGAGGCGCGGCTGATGGCCCGCGGCACCGACATCCGACCCGTCGTCCGGCTGAAGTCCACCGCCGGCACGGGCTACACGTACGTCACCAGGAAGAACCGGCGCAACGACCCCGACCGCCTGGTCCTGCGCAAGTACGACCCGATCGTCCGCAAGCACGTCGACTTCCGCGAGGAGCGCTGAGGTGGCCAAGACCTCGAAGATCGTCCGCGACCAGCAGCGGCGGGAGGTGGTGGCCCGCTACGCCGAGCGCCGGGCGGAGCTCAAGCTGGCGGCCCGGACCGCGGCCGCACCGGAGGAGCGGGTCGCCGCCCGGCAGGCGCTGCAGCGGCTGCCCCGTGACGCCAGCCCCACCCGGCTGCGCAACCGGGACGTCGCCGACGGCCGGCCGCGAGGCCACCTGCGGAAGTTCGGCCTGTCCCGGGTCCGCTTCCGCGAGATGGCCCACCGGGGCGAGCTGCCCGGCATCCGGAAGTCCAGCTGGTGAGCGGGCAGCGCGCGCGGAAGGGGCGCCGCCTCGACGGACCGGTGAGCTGGTACGACGTCCCGGTGCTGCGGTCGTTCATCTCCGACCGCGGCAAGATCCGCAGCCGGCGGGTCACCGGGTTGGAGCCGCAGCAGCACCGTCAGGTGGCGCGGGCCATCGAGAACGCCCGGGAGATGGCACTGCTCCCCCATCCGGCCAGGGGACGGTGACCGGCGTCGTGCGGGCGGCCCGCCTCACCCCTCGTACGGGTTCGCCGGCGG
>NZ_SSXB01000125.1:0-7642 GCF_021698995.1 Blastococcus sp. KM273129
GCCGCCCGGCGGCGCCGGATCAGGAAGTGCACGAGCCGGCGCAGGAAGAGCAGCGCGAGCAGCGAGGCGGCGCCGATGGTGATGGACAGGGAGATCGGCCCGTAGGCGGTGCTCTTCACCTGCATCTCGACGCGGTCGCCCAGCGGGGCGCCCGAGGGGGTCGTCACCTGCGCGGAGACGGTGAACCCGCCGGAGCGCCGCAGCTCGGTGGGCACCTGGAGCGTCGTGCGTTGCTCGGGCGCCAGGGTCTGCACGCCGATGTCACCGACGGCCAGCCCGCCGTTGGCCGGGGGGTCGACCTGCAGTCGGACGTCGACGGGGAAGGGCAAGGGGTTGTCCACGGTCAGCACCAGCGGCGCGTCGCTCGAGGCGAGGCTGTAGGTGCCGTCGGCCGGCGCGACCACGGTGACGCGCTCCTGGAGCCGCTCGAGGGTGGCGCGCGCATCGGCGGCCGCCGCCGCGAACTCCTCGGGGTCGTCCCGCCGCAGCACCGAGGCGGCCCGGGCGATCCCGGCGTCGTAGGGCTGCAGCGCCAGGTCGGCGTCGACGGGGATCGCCTCGGCGAGCTCCTCCCGCGCGGCGACGGCCTCGCCGAGGACCGCCAGCCCGGCCGGGTCGAGCGCGGTCTCCGGGTCGGCGTCGGCGAGCGATCCGGCGTCGGCGGCCGGGGCGGCGCCGAGACCGGTCACGCTGCCCGGCTGCAGCCACGGCAGGCCGGCGGTGTCGGCGATCATCGCCCCGGCGCCCTCCAGCTCCGCGTCGACGTCGCGGGGCGGCGCGACGAGCACCGTCTGCTCGGTCCCCGGCGGCGCCTGCAGGGTCAGCGCCGCGAGCTCCGCCAGGTAGCGCTGCTCGGCGATGCGCGGGCCGCCCTGCACCACCTCGGCGGTGCCGACGACGGCGCTCAGCGTCGGGTCGGCGACGAGCACGTCCAGCACCCCCTCGTCGACCGCGACGGTGCTCCGGGCGACGGCGTCGGAGCCGTCCAGGCCCACGGCGGAGTCCCCGTCGGTGAGCGCTCCGCTGCCCAGGACGACCCGGTCGATGCCGCCGGCGCGCAGGGTGTCGAGGGTGGCGGCGTCGTAGGACCCGTCCGGCGACCACGCCAGGTCGGTGATCGGCGTGACGTCGAGGACGTCGGCGATGATCTCGGCCCCCGCCCCGGTGCCGGTCGGGGCGGCCGGCTCGGGGGGCGGCGTCGCGCCGTCGACGGCCGGGTCGCCGGTGACCGGCGGGGGCCCCGGTGGGTCGTGCGCGGTGCCCTCCGGCGTCCCCGGCAGGCTGCGGGTGACGACCGCGGGCAGGCCGGCGGCGTGCAGCCCGTCGGCGTCGACGTCGCCGTAGGGCAGCGCCACCACCGGCCGGGTCGCCACCACCGCGCGCAGCCGGTCGAGGTAGGCCCGTGCCGCCTCGGTGCCCGTCCCCGCGCCGGCGACGCCCGCGACGGCGTACGGCCCGTCCGCCATGCGCGCCAGCTCCTCGACGAGTGCCGGGTCGACCGCCAGCGTGACCGGCAGCGGCGCGGCGGGTGGCGCGTCCGGCTCGGCCCCGGGCTGCCCGGCGGGCAGCCGCTCGACCACGGCCAGCGCGCGGTCCAGCCGGCCGCCCTCGCGCACCGCCTCGACCAGCCCGTCGTCGACGAAGCCGCCGGCGGCGTCGCGGTGGCTCGGCTCGGACAGCGGCCAGAGCCAGGCCACCGTCGTCCGCGAGGACGGCACGACCGGTTGCTGGACGAGGAAGGTGGCCAGCTCGCCGACCCGGCGCTCCTGGTCGCCGTCCACGGTGCCGTTGACGTTGAACAGCACCGGGTACACGCCGTCCTGGTCCAGGCGCAGCTCGGCGGAGTCGAGCGCGTAGCTGAACTCCACGCTGCCGCCGGGGGCGAGCACCCCGGGCAGCGGCGCGAAGCCGGGCTGGACGGTGGTCGCGGTGTCGGGGTCGCTGACGGCGTCGGCCAGGTCGGGCCGGCCGGTGAGGACGTCGCCGCGCTGCAGCCGGGCGGTGAGCCCGGTGATGGGGTCCGGCCCGGTGTTGGTCAGCGTGCCGGTGACGGTGATCAGCGCACCCGGGGTGACCGTGCGGGGCTCGAAGCGGGCCACGTCGACGCGGACCGGCCGGTCGGCGGAGGTGGTGGCCCCGTCCGGGGCGCTCGGCGCGGGTGCCGCGGCCGCGGGGGGCAGGACGGACGCCGGGGCGAGGAGCGGCCCGCCGAGCACGAGCGCGCCCGAGAGCAGCGGGAGGAGCGCGGCCGCGCGCCGGGCGGTGCCCTGCCGGGCGGGAGCGGCGGCGGGGCGGCCACCGGCTCGGGTGGCAGCCGGCCGCGTCACGCGCTGTCGGCCAGGAGTCCGGGGGCGCGCTCGACCAGGGCACGCTCGTCGGCGTACGCCAGCCGGGTGCTGAGCTCCTCCAGCGGCACCCAGGCGACCTCGGTGACCTCGACGTCGGCGTCGGAGAGGGCGCCGCCGACCGCGCGCAGGAGGAAGTGGTGCACGGTCTTGTGCACGCGGCGGCCCTCGGCGACGAACCAGAAGTCGATGATCCCCAGCGGCGCGACCACCTCGCCGATGATGCCGGTCTCCTCGGCGACCTCGCGGACGGCGGTGTCCTCGGGGGTCTCGCCGGCCTCGATGTGCCCCTTGGGCAGCGACCAGAGGAGGCGACCGCGGCGGTCCGTGCGGCCGATCAGGGCGGCACGGGGCCCGGTCACGCCGTCGTCGGCCACCACCAGGCCCCCGGCGGAGGTCTCGTCGACCCGGCGCAGCCGGCGGCCCGGGCGCCCTCGCCCGCCCGTACCAGCCATGCCAGGAGGGTAGCGCGCTCCTTGCGGCTGCTCCGGGAGCCGCTCGTGCGGAGCCGGGCCGGGGCGGCTCCGCGCCCGCACTACGCTGGCTCGTCGTGTCCGCCACCCCGCCGAGCCGGCCCGACCCCGCGCCGGTGCCCCCGGCCGTCCAGGAGACCGTCCGCAAGCTCGTCGACGTCTCCCCCGTGCTCGTCGAGCTCGGCCGGCGGTTCGCCGCCGCCGGCTTCGAGGCCCACCTGGTCGGCGGCTCGGTGCGCGACGCCCTGCTGGCCGCGGCCGCCGGTGGCTCCGGCACGCCCGGTGACCTCGACGTCACCACGGACGCCCGGCCCGAGCAGGTGCTCGAGGTGCTCCGCGGCTGGGCCCGTTCCACGTGGAACACCGGCATCGCCTTCGGCACCGTCGGGGCCGACCTCGGCGGGGTGCGGGTCGAGATCACCACCTTCCGGGCCGACCGGTACGACCGCACCTCGCGCAACCCCGAGGTCGCGTGGGGCAACTCGCTCACCGACGACCTGGCCCGGCGGGACTTCACCGTCAACGCCATGGCGGTCTCCCTGGGGCCGGACCGCACGGTGACCGACCCCTTCGGCGGGCTCGGCGACCTGCTGGCGAAGCGGCTGCGCACGCCCGGTCCCGCCGTCGAGTCCTTCGCCGACGACCCGCTGCGCATGCTGCGGGCGGTCCGGTTCGTCGCCCAGCTGGGTCTCACCCCGGACGACGACGTCGTGCGGGCGATGACCGATCTCGCCGGCGAGCTCGGCCGGATCACCGCCGAGCGGGTCCAGGCCGAGCTGTCCAAGACCCTGCTGCAGGACTCCCCCCGGGCGGCGCTCGAGCTCTTCGTCGCCACCGGCCTCGCCGACGTGGTGCTGCCCGAGCTGCCGGCGCTCCGGATGGAGATCGACGAGCACCACCAGCACAAGGACGTGTACGCCCACTCGCTGACCGTGCTCGACCAGGCGATCGCGCTGGAGAAGGCGGATCCGGGAGCGCCGTCGCCGGACCTCGTGCTCCGGCTGGCCGCGCTGCTGCACGACATCGGCAAGCCGGCCACCCGCCGCCACGAGGCCGGTGGGCGGGTCTCCTTCCACCACCACGAGGTGGTCGGGGCCAAGCTGGTCCGCAAGCGGCTGGTCGCGCTCAAGTACCCCAAGGACGTCGTCGAGGCGGTGTCCCGGCTGACCTTCCTGCACCTGCGGTTCCACGGCTACGGCCGCGGCGAGTGGACCGACTCCGCCGTCCGCCGCTACGTCACCGACGCCGGCGACCTGCTCCCCCGGCTGCACAAGCTCGTGCGCTCGGACTCGACCACCCGCAACAAGCGCCGGGCCGCGGCGCTGTCGGCGACCTACGACTCGCTCGAGCAGCGGATCGCCGAGCTCGCCGCCCAGGAGGACCTCGCGCGGGTCCGCCCCGACCTCGACGGCAACGCCATCATGGAGCTCCTCGGCCTGGGCCCGGGGCCCGAGGTCGGCGCCGCGTGGCGCCACCTCAAGGAGCTCCGGCTCGAGCGCGGTCCGCTGGAGCGCGACGAGGCCGAGGCGGCGCTGCGCGCGTGGTGGGCCGAGCGCCAGGGCTGACGCCTCCGCCGCGGCCGGCTCCAGGAGGGGGAGGGCGGTGCCGAGATGACAGGTGTGCACCCGCAGCACCCCGACGACCCCGTGCGGCTGCCGGCGTCCCCGACCGGCCGGACGCCGCAGTGGGTGCTCGACGAGCTCGCCGGCAGCTCCGCGCCGGCCGCACCGCCACCGGGCCCACGACGCCGGCGCCGCGGCCGGTGGGTGGTCCCGCTCGCCGTTGCGGCGGTGGTGACCGGGACCGTGCTGGCCGACCCCCCGGTGTGGCCGTGGGCCGGGACCCAGGTCGCGCCCGGCGCCGCGGAGCCGCTCGCCCCCGCGCGCCCGACGGACCGGCCGACGCCCTCCGGCGCCACGACCCCGCTGGGCAGCGCCCCGCAGCCCCCGGCGGCCGCCGGCACGCACGCCTACGCGTCGGTGCAGGAGGACGGCGTGACGCCCGTCGCCTACGACCCCTGCCGGGAGATCCGCTACGTGCTCCGCCCGGACGGCGCTCCGCCGGGCACCGAGGGCATGGTGCACGAGGCGGTCGCCCGGATCGGCGAGGCGACCGGGCTCCGCTTCGTCCACGAGGGCCCGACCGACGAGCCCCTGGGCGGGGAGCGGGCACCGTTCCAGCCCGACCGCTACGGGGACCGCTGGGCCCCGGTGCTCATCGGCTGGGCGACCGAGGCCGAGGACCCCACGCTCGCGGGCGACGTCGTCGGGGCGGCCGGCAGCACCGCGGTCTCCCTTGGCGACGGCCCGCGCGTCTACGTGACCGGGACGGTGACGCTGGACGCCGGCCAGGCGCCGGAGCTCCTGAGCCGGCCCGGTGGCGCGGCCGCCCTCCGCTCGGTGGTGCTGCACGAGCTCGGGCACCTGGTCGGGCTCGCGCACGTGGACGACGACCGCGAGCTGATGTACCCGGAGGCGCGGCCCACGGTGCCCGACCTCGCCGACGGCGACCGTGCGGGGCTCAGCGCGCTCGGCCGGGGGCCCTGCGTCCCCGATCTCTGACCGGGCCGGCTCCGCGGCGGGTCATCCGCGCGTGCAGCAGCGCCGTGGCGAGGTACCCCGCGCCCACGACGGCGAGCGCCGGCCGCGAGACGCCGGACTCGGGCAGCGTGAACGCCCCGGCCACGAGGGCGGCGACGAAGCCGATGTTGACGAGGGTGTCGTAGACGGAGAACACCCGCCCCCGGTGGTCGTCGTCGATCGACTCCTGCAGCGTCGCGTCGACGCAGACCTTCACCCCCTGGCCCAGGAGGCCGAGGACGAAGCCCGCCAGCACGATCGCCGGGGGCTGCAGCAGCAGGCCCAGGGCGGCCTGGACGAGCCCGCCGGCGGCGAGGAGGGCACCGATCCAGGGCACCGTGCCGATGCGGCGCACGACCGGCGGGGTCAGGGCGGCGCCGGTGAGCGTGCCCGCGGCGATCGCGGCGGCGACCTGCCCGAGCCCCACCAGGCCGCCGGGGAACACGCCCCCCTCGTCGGCGAAGGTGTTCCGGTAGAGCAGCAGCGTCATGAGCGTGAGCAGGCCGAACCAGACGCGGTGCAGGCCGATGGCGGTGAGCGCGGCGGCGACCGGCGGGTGCGCCCAGGCGTGCCGGGCGCCGGCGACCATGCCGGACAGCACCTCCCCCACCGGCAGCCGCGCCGTGCGGGCCACGTGGTCGGGCCCCAGGTACGCGCGGGTGAACCCGGCGACGACGGCCGCGGCCGCGAGGTAGGGCAGGGCGGCGGAGAGGGCGACCGCCGCGTACCCGGCGTCGTCGGACCCGGTCAGCTGCAGGAGGGCCAGGGCGGCGCCACCCCCGACCACGGTGGCGACGGCGCCCGCCGTCGTCGACAGGGCGTTCGCCGTCACCAGCGCCCGCTCGTCGGTCGTGTGCGGGAGCCCGGCGGACAGCGCGGAGAGCACGAAGCGGTTCACCGAGAAGACGGCGAGCCCGGCGAGGTAGAAGGCCGGCCCCTGCACGCCCGTGAGCACCAGCGCGGCCACCGCGGCCACCAGCGCGGTGCGCAGCACGTTGGCGCGCAGCAGCACCTGGCGCCGGCTCCACCGGTCCAGCCACACGCCGGCGAACGGCCCGACGAAGGAGTAGGGCAGCAGCAGGACGGCGAAGCCCGCGGCGACGTCGACCGGGTCGGCGGCGCGCTGCGGGTTGAACAGCACCGTGCCGGCCAGCGCGGCCTGGAAGACGCCGTCGCCGACCTGCGACAGCAGGCGGGTGCCCAGCAGCCTGCGGAAGTCGCGGCGCGCCAGCAGGCCGCGCACCGTCGTCCCCGCCCCGGCCACGCCGTCACCCTACGAGCAGCAGCCGCCGTCCCCGCCGCCGTGCGAGGGGCAGCGGCCTCCGGCGCCGAGGTGGGGCACACTGAGAAGGATGTCGCCGGTGCCTCCTCCGCCCGAGCCCGAGTCCGGTCCGCCTGCGCGGCCCGCGACCGGGCGCCGTCGCGCCGGTGCGGTCCCCCCGCTCTCGGTCGGCGGCCTGGACGACGTGCGGGCGGGTGCCCTCCTCGTCGCGATGCCGGCGCTGACCGAGCCGACGTTCGCCGGGGCGGTCGTCTACGTGCTCGACCACTCCGACACCGGCACCCTGGGCGTGGTGCTGGGGCAGCCCAGCCAGGTCGAGATCCGCGACGTGCTGCCCGGGTGGTGCGATCTCGCCGTCGAGCCCGGTGTCTTCCACGTCGGCGGGCCGTGCGAGACCGACACGGCGCTCTGCCTGGCGACGGCGTCGCCCGGGGACGCGGTCCCCGGCCTGCGCCCCGTGGCCGGCGACGTGCACCTCGTCGACCTCGACGGGGAGCCGGACGCGCTCGCCGGGCAGCTCTCCGGCCTGCGGGTGTTCGCCGGCTACGCGGGCTGGTCGCCCGGCCAGCTGGCCGGGGAGATCGCCGAGGGTGCGTGGGCCTGCGTGCCGAGCCGCCCCGGTGACGTGCTCAGCGACCTCTCCGGTGCCGCGCTCTGGCGGCGGGTGCTGGGCCGCCAGCGCGGTCGGCTGGCCGTCCTCTCCACCGCCACCGCGGACCCCACCGTCAACTGACGTCCCTCGCGGCACGCGCCGGGCAGCGCGAACCGGCGTCGTCTGGTAGGAATGTGCCCGGGAAGGGGCGGTCTGGGGAAGAGGCCGCCCCTTCCCGCTTCTCGTGAGGCGGTGACGTCCCCCGCCCTAGATGTACCCGGCCAGGACGTTGGTGACGACGGCCGGACTTGAACGCAGGAGAACCTCCGAGTGGGGTGTGGCTTGTCTAAGGCCCACATCCGCCCGGAGGT
>NZ_SSXB01000126.1:0-7454 GCF_021698995.1 Blastococcus sp. KM273129
CGATCTTGGCCTGGTAACCGTGATCGTCCAGCTCAGAAGCACCCTCTTCTCGTTGCCACACCGATCACCCGCTCAGGACCGGTGGATTCAGGCTCAGCCCACCACGCCCTCGAGCGGCTGGCCAACCTGTGCATGCGCGGCCGCGCCGCGGTCACCCCGGAGCATGCCTACCGGTCCTGCGCGTCGGCGATCGACCTGATCGTGCACATCACCACCGTGGACGAACGGTGGATCGGGGGCGAGCGGCACCGGTTCGTCAGCCAGGTCCTCGAGTGCAACGGCATCGGGGACGGGGGGCGCCCGGCCGTCACCGACGTCTTCGCCCCAGGCCCCGACGGCAGGGCCGTACCCGAGCACGATCCGGTGGACCTCGCCGACTACGTCCGGGTGGGCTTCGATCCCGACTGGCTCCGGCCAGGCCGCTGGGCCAGCGCGGTCGGGGGACAACGGTGAGCGGCACGGGGTTGCTTGCCGGCGTCTGCGGGGCGCTGCTGATGGGCGGCCTGCTGCTGGCCGCCCACGCCCTCACCGCCCCCGAACCGCCGGCTCGGCCGCGGCGCCGCCAGCCGCGTCCGACGGCGCGGGCCGACCGCCCGGCGGTGCGGCGGCAGCGGGCGCTGTGGGTGGCCGCCGCCGTTGCGGCGGCGGTGGTGTGGGTGGCCTCGGGCTGGCCGGTCGCTGGCGTGCTGACCGGGTTGGCGGTCATCGGTGTGCCGTGGCTGCTGGCGCAGTTCTCCGGCGGCAACGACACCGTGGAGCGGCTGGAGGCGCTGCAGGAGTGGGTGCGCCGCACCTCCGACGTACTGGCGGCGGGCGGCGGGCTGGAGCAGACGCTGATTCGTTCGGCCCGCACCGCTCCCGAGCCGATCGCGGCGGAGGTGGCGGCACTGGCCGCGCGGCTTCAGGCGCGCTGGCCGACGTCCCGGGCGCTGCTGGCCTTCGCCGACGATCTCGACGACGCCGCCGGGGACCTGGTCGTCGCCGCCCTGTTGATGGGTGCGGAGCTGCGCGGGCCGGGGCTGGCGCGGGTGCTGACCGAGCTGGCGGGAAGCCTCACCGAGGACGTAACCATGCGGCGCAAGGTCGAGGCCGACCGCGCCAAGCCCCGCGCGAATGCCCGGTGGCTGCTGCTGATCACCGTCGCCGCATCCGGGCTGGCCGCGCTCAACGGCGACTACCTGGCTCCCTACGGCACGGGAGTCGGGCAGCTGGTGCTGGCCGCTATCGCCGGGCTGATCGTCGCCTGCCTGCTGTGGATGCGCCGGCTCACCGCCCCTGCGCCGTCCCCACGCTTCCTGGTCGATCCCGACCGCAGCCTGCGGGTTCCCGGTCTCGAGCCGAACGAGCTGCCGGTCCCATGAGCGGCACCCAGGCGCTGCTGATCGGCTCCGGCGCGGTCGTCGGTCTCGGCGCGTTCCTGCTGCTGCGGGCCGTTCTCGTGGTCGAGCAGCCGCGGTTGGCCGACGCGCTGGCCCGCCTCGACCGGGGCGCGGCGCCGGTCCCGGTGGGGCCGATGCCGGAGGGAGGCGACCGGTGGGCACGGGTGACCGGCCGCGCCGGTGCCTGGGCCGCCGCCCGGCTGCCCGCCGCCGGGAGGAGTGCGCCGTCCCAGGCGCTGGCGTTGATCGGCTGGACGCCGGAGGGTTACGCCGCCCGCAAGGCGGGTCTGGCCGCCTTCGGCGCGGTGTTCGTTCCACTGTTGACCGCCGTGCTCGCCGTGACCGGCGTCCGGCTGCCGGTGGTGGTGCCGGTGGCCGGGTCGCTGGCGCTGGCT
This sequence comes from Blastococcus sp. KM273129, assembly GCF_021698995.1. Lineage (NCBI taxonomy): Bacteria > Bacillati > Actinomycetota > Actinomycetes > Geodermatophilales > Geodermatophilaceae > Blastococcus > Blastococcus sp. KM273129. Next base: position 1,775 of record NZ_SSXB01000126.1, read on the forward strand.
GGCGTGTTGTTCCTCGTCGTCGACCTGGTCGTGCGCGACCAGGCCGCCGAGGCCCGCGGGGAGATGCGGCGGGCGCTGGCGTCCTATCTGGATCTGGTCAGCCTGCGCCGCGACGCCAGCGAGGGCCCCACCATCGCCCTGGAGCGGGCCGCCGGCGTGGGGGAGGGCTGGGTGTTCCGGCGGATCACCGACGCGCTGGTCGCCGCCCGGCTGGCCGGCGATCCGCCGTGGGACGGCCTGCGCCGGATGGCCGCCGACACCGGTGTTGGCGAGCTGGCCGACGTGGCCGACATCGCCGAGGTCGCCGCCTCGGAGGGCGCGTCGATCGCGCCGACGCTGCGGGCCCGCGCGCAGTCGCTGCGGGTCCAGTTGCTGGCCGAGGAGGAGACGGCGGCCAACACCGCCAGCGAGAAGCTCACCGCTCCCGTCGCTCTGCTGTCGATCGCCTTTCTGCTGCTCTTCCTCTATCCCGCACTGGCCCGCCTCATGGCCACCTGACCCGGTGACCCTGACCCGAGAGGAATTCCGATGACCTCGATACTCACTCTCCTGACCATCGTCGGCGCGCAGCTGCGCGACCGGCTGCGCGATCTCCGCGACGAGCCGGAGCGCGGCTCGCTGTCGGTCGAGCAGGTGATCATCACTGTGGCGTTGATCGGCATCGCCGTCGCGCTGGTGGCCGTGATCGCCAACGCGGTCACCTCTCGGTCGGCCCAGATCCAGTAGCCGGGCCCGTGGCTCGCCCCGCCAGCCCGTGTGGCCCTGCGGCCGTGTCCCGGCCCTGCCCTGCTGCGGGCAGCCGGGCCGGCGGCGTGGTGCGCCGACGGATGTCGGGCGAGCGCGGTGCGGCCTCGGTGGAACTGGCGGTCGCCTTTCCGGTGGTGTTGCTGCTGGTGATGACACTGATCCAGGCGGCTCTGTGGTTCTACGCCCGCTCGATCGCGCTGGGCGCCGCCCAGGAGGGCGCCCGCGAGGGCCGCGTGCAGCCCGCCTCGACCGCGCGCGCCCAGTCGGCCGCCGAGGGCTTCCTCGACCAGACCGCGCAGGACCTGCTCACCGCGCGGGACGTGACCGTGGCCGGCTCACCGAGCAGCATCGAGGTGACCGTCACCGGCACCTCCCTCAGCCTTTTCCCTGGGCTGTCGGGCTGGTCGGTCACCCAGACCGCAATCGGCCCAGTGGAACGGCCCACACCATGAACACCCAGCCCACGGAGCGAGGGTCGGTGTCGGTCGAGCTGGCGCTGCTGGCTCCGGCGCTGCTCCTATTGCTGTCCTTCGCCGTCGTCGCCGGACGCACCCAGATCGCCGAGGGTGCCGTCCAAGAGGCCGCACGGGCCGCCGCCCGGGAGGCCTCGCTCGCCCCCGACGCTGCCACCGCCGCCGCACGGGCCGGCGCCCAGGCAGAGCGCACCCTGGACGCTCAGGATCTGCGCTGCGAGGGCACCACGGTCGACGTCGACACCGCCGGCTTCCAGGCCCCGCTCGGCCAGCCCGGCGACGTCACGGTGTCGATCACCTGCGTGGTCGGCATGGCCGATCTGCTCGCCCCCGGCTTGCCCGGATCCGTCACCGTGGAGGCCTCGTTCATCAGCCCCGTCGACGCCTACCGCGAACGATGACCGGCTACCACCGCCGCCGACGGCCGGACGGAGACCGCGGCGCCATCGGCGTCTTCCTCGCCGTCCTCGTTCCCGGGCTGCTGCTCATCATCGGGCTGGCCGTCGACGGCGGCGCGAAGGTGGCCGCCACCCAGCGCGCCAACGCCATCGCCGACGAGGCCGCCCGCGCGGGCGGACAGGCCCTCGACATCTCCGCGGCCCTCGCCGGACAGGTGCAGGTCGACCCGACCGCCGCGGTCGCCGCTGCGCAGGACTACCTCGACCGCAACGACGTGCAGGGCGCGGTGACGGTCGTCGACGGCGACACCCTGTACGTGACCACCACTATCACCCAGCCCACGACCTTCCTGGGCCTGATCGGCATCTCCACCCTCACGGTGGAGGGCTCCGGCACCGCCGACCTGATCACAGGGACCGGCCAGAACGGGGAAGCGGGCCCATGACCACGCCACCGCGGGCATTCGACGTGCTGCGCCAGCTGCTCGCCCTTCTGGCGCTTGCGGCCGCCGTCGCCGGCGTCCCCATTGCGCTATGGCAGCTCGGTGGCGCTTACCTGCCCGACGAGCTGCCCTCCTGGGCTCGGGTGACCACTGCGCTGAGCGGACCGGACACCGGCGCCGTCTTCCTCGGACTGCTCGTGGTGATCGGCTGGTGTGCCTGGGCGTGCTTCGCCCTGTCGGTGGCCGTCGAGCTCGTCAGTCAGCTGCGCGGCCTGCCACCGCTGCGGCTGCCCGGCCTGGCGGTCCCACAGCAGCTCGCCGGCCTGCTGGTGGCCGCCGTCCTCGGTGTCGCCAGCGCACCGCTGTTGGCCGCTCCGGCCGTGGCCGGTCCGCCGGTCGTCGCCGAACAGTCGGTTGACCACGAGAAGCCGCCGCCGGCGCCCGCCCCGCCAGCCGACACCCCGCCTACCGCACCTCCCGCGGCCGGTCCGACCTACTCGGTGCAGCCGCGCGACACTCTCGGCCGCATCGCCGCCCGCTACCTGGGCGACTGGACCCGTTTCGAGGAAATCCTCGAGCTCAACCGCGGCCGGCCCCAGCCCGACGGCGCGATGCTCTCCGATCCGGGACTGATCCGTCCGGGCTGGGTATTGGTCCTTCCGCCCGACGCCAGCCTCCCCGTGGTCGACAGGATGGCCGACGAGGTGACCGTGCGGCCCGGCGACACCCTCACCGACATCGCCGAGCAACACGGCCTGGACGGCTGGCAGCCGATCTACGCCCTCAATGCCGGCGAACCACTTCCTGGCGGCGGTCGATTCACCGATCCCGACCTGATCCTCCCCGGGCAAGTCCTCGACCTCCCGCCCGTAGACCCGGCAGCCGTTGGCTCTCATTCGCCGGCCACCCCCGAACCACCGGCGGAGGAGGCACCGCCGCCACCCCCGCCGCATGAGGACGAGCCAGCCGTGCCGGCGGAGCCCTCATCGACCCCCGCCGCCTCGCCGACATCGCAGAGTCCAGCCGAGGAACCGGTGCAGTCGGCAGCCGACGCTGATGCCGTCGATGCCGACGGGGACCAGTTCCCGGCGGAACTGGCGGCCGTTCTCGCCGGCAGCGGGGCACTGCTCGCCGCAGGTGTGGGCGCGACGTGGCTGGCGCACCGCCGCCAGCGGCTGCGCCGCCGCCGCCCTGGCCGACGGCTGATCCCGCTCCCGAAGGGGCTGTCGGCCACCCAGACGGTCGTCACTTCGGCGGCCGACGCGGGTACGGCCGACTACGACGCGCTCGACCTGGCGCTGCGCGGACTCGCCGTCCGGATCTCCGAGCACCCCGACGGGCCGCTGCCCGACGTCGTCGCCGCCCGACTGCACGGCGGCCGGCTCGCGCTGCGGCTGCACACCCCCGCCGACCGCCCGCCGCCCGAACCGTGGACCGCCGACGACACCGGCCTGTGGTGGTTCGGGCGGCTGGACCGGGACACCGGCGTGGCCACCGAAGTGGCCCGGGCTCGCCTGGCGCCATATCCGACTCTGGTCACCATTGGCACCGACGGCGGCGACCGTTGGCTGCTCGACCTTGAACGCCTCGGCGCCGTGTACGTGACCGGACCGGTCGACCGCCGCATGGACTTCGCCCGGCACCTGGCCGCCGAGATGGCCGTCAACAGCTGGTCGGACCACCTCACCGTCACCACCGTCGGTTTCGGCGAGGAACTGCTCGACCTGGCACCGCACCGGGTCCACCCGACCGACACCGCCGACGACCCCGCTCTGCACGCCGCGCTGCGGGAAGCGGCCGAGCGGGACACCGACGACGTGCTGGACGGGCGGTTGCGGGCCGGGGCGGGGGACGGCTGGATGCCGCAGGTCGTCCTCAACCCACGCTCGCCGGATCAGGGCGGCGAACTGGTCGAGATCGCCGCTGCTCTGCGCGCCCGCGAGCGGCGCGCCGCGGTCGCACTCCTGCTCGGCGTCGACCCGGGGGAGGCCGGCGACGAGTGGCTGCTGACGCTGACGGACGATGGGTCGCTGCTCGTTCCGGCACTGGGGCTGCGGCTACCGGCTCCACAACTGACCGCCGAGCAGGGTCGCGACATCGCCACGCTGCTGGCCTTCGAGCGTGACTCCGATGACGACCCGATCCCCGTCGCCGCCGGCGACCGCCCCTGGCAGGTGCACACCGACGCCGCCGGCGCCCTCCGCAACGACGCATCCGAGTCGGGCATCACCGAGCCACGGGTCCAACTGGCCGCCCCGCAGACGGCCGCACGCCGGTCCACCACTGCCGCAGCAGGCGATGCCACGCCGCGCTCGCAGACCGACATTCCCGCCCGAACGATGTCGTCGGCGAGCGATGCCGCCGAGGCGCCGGGGCGTGCGGCGCCGGCCGACGTGCGCTGCCGGATCGAGGACGACCTCGCCCGACTCGACCGCGATCTCGCCGACTGGTGGTCGCCAGAATGCGCCCGGCCGCGGCTGACGCTGCTCGGACCGGTCACCCTGCGCGCGCACGGTGATGAGGCGGCCGTCGCCCGGTCCGGGCTGCGGCGCCGCTACGAGGAGACGGTCGCCTACCTCGCCACCCGCCCGCACGGCGCCACCGCCGACGAGGCCGCCACCGCGCTGCAGCCTGCCCGCGGCGGCAAGGCCGACCCGGTCAGCGCCCGCGCCTACGTCCACCGGGTCACCGCCGGCGCCCGCGCCTGGTTAGGCACCGATCCCGCCACCGGCCAGAAGCACCTCAGCTCGGGCCACCGCGGCCGCTACATGCTGACCGGCGTGCTAGTCGACGCCGACCTATTCCGTCAGCTGCGCGCCCGCGCCGCTGTCCGCGGGAACGACGGCCTGCCCGACCTGCTGGCCGCCCTTCAGCTGGTGTCTGGCCCGCCGTTCGCCCAGCGCCCGGCCGGCTACGAGTGGCTGGACGGATTGGACCTCACATTCACCGCCGCGGTTTGCGACGTCGCCCACCAGGTCGTCACCGCCGCCCTCGCCGACGGCGACCTGGCCGCCGCCGGCACCGCCTCGGCCACCGCCCTGTTCGTGGCGCCGGACGATGAGCAAGTGCTGCTGGACGCGATGTGGGTGGCCTACCACAAGGGCAACCGCGCCGAGGCCGAGACCTACGTCGCTCGCATCGTGGACGTCCACGACGGGGAGGACGAGATGGACCTGCCCATGAGCACCGCGGAGACCATCAACCGGGCCCGCCGGCAGTTCCTCGACCGTGCCTCCTGAGGAAGGACATTGGAGGTCGGCCGGCCAGGTGGTCTTCGCCCCGCTGTACCGCACCCGAAACCGCCACCGCGTCGACGTCACGAGAAGTCCCGCGAAAGCCTGCGCTACGCCATCAGTAGCGCCGGCGGCCCGGCCGTACCGCCGGGCAAGATTGTCGCCGAACTGATGCTTGGCTTTCTGGCGGCACTTCAGCTCGGCCGCGCACGAGAAGACGCTGTGGGTGCCGGCACTGCACCGTGCCTTTCCACCCGGCACCGACCGGGCCACCCACGTCGACGGCCCTGTCCCGCCCCGGGTTCAGTGGAGGCTCGAAACTGACGCGGCGACGGTAGCCGCCGCGGGGTTGTGCCGGTAGAAGGTGTCCTCGTGCTCGGCCGGTG
>NZ_SSXB01000127.1:0-7286 GCF_021698995.1 Blastococcus sp. KM273129
CCCCCCGTCCCCACGGCGGCCGCCGCCCGGGACCCCCCGGCCATCTGGGTGCGCTGGCGCGGGTCGAGCACGTCGCGGAGGCCGTCGCCGAGCAGGTTGAAGCAGAGCACCGTCAGGAAGATCGCCATCCCCGGGAAGAACGCCAGCCACCAGGCCAGCTCGATGAACCCGCGCCCCTCGGCCAGCATCAGCCCCCACGAGGGGTTCGGCGGCTGGGTGCCCAGGCCGAGGAACGACAGCGCCGCCTCGGCCAGCACCGCGAACGCCAGGCTGATCGAGGTCTGCACGATGATCGGCGGGGCGGCGTTGGGCAGGATGTGGCGGGTCAGGATCCGCCAGTCCGAGGCCCCCACCGAGCGGGACGCCCGCACGTACACCTCCTCGCGCACGCCGAGCACGCTGGCGCGGGTGACCCGGGCGAAGATCGGCGTGTAGACGATGCCGATGGCCAGGGCGGTGTTGCCCGACCCCGGCCCCCGCACGGCCAGGACGGCGATCGCCAGCAGCACGGCCGGGAACGCGAAGAGCATGTCCATGAAGCGCATGAGGACGTCGTCGACCCACCTGCCGTAGTAGCCGGCGAGCAGGCCGATCAGGGTGCCGACGACGAGCGCGAAGCCGACCGCGAGGAAGCCCACCCGCAGCGACACCGAGGCGCCGAGGACGACCCGGCTCAGGATGTCGCGGCCGAGGTCGTCGGTGCCGAACGGGTGCTCCCAGCTCGGCGGCTGGAGCCGGTCGGTCACCGAGATCTCGTTGGCCCCCTGCGGCGCGAGGGCGTCGTCGAAGACCGCCACGACCACGATGAGCAGCAGCACCACCGAGGCGATCGCCGCGGTCGGGTTGTGCGCCAGCAGGCTCAGCGTCTCCCGCCAGCGCGGGCGGGCCGGCCGCAGCGTCGGCGCCGCGGGCTCCGCCTCCCGCTGCGGCGCCCCGCCCGGCGGCTCCTCCGGCGTCTCCGGTGACCGGCCGCCGTCCCGTCCCTGGGCGGGCGGGGGTCCCGGTGTCGGCTGGATGCTCATGGCAGCAGGCCTCGGCCGGATGTCGCCCGCAGGACTCGGCGGTGTCTCATCGGCGGATCCGGGGGTCGATGGCGGAGTAGAGCAGGTCGACGACCAGGTTGATGACCAGGAAGACCAGCGCGAACAGCAGGATCGCGCCCTGGAGCACCGGGTAGTCGCGCGCCTGGACCGCCTGCAGCGCGAGCTGCCCCAGCCCCGGCCACGAGAAGACGATCTCGACGACGACCACCCCCGAGAGCAGGTAGGCCAGCTGCACGCCGGTCACGGTGACCAGCGGCAGCAGGGCGTTGCGCAGGACGTGCCAGGTGAACACCTGCCGTGTGCCCAGCCCCTTGGCCTGCGCCGTCCGCACGTGGTCGGCGCCCAGGGCCTCGAGCACGCTGGACCGGACGAACCGGGTGATCACCGAGCCGGAGACCACGCCGGTGACCAGCGCCGGCATGAGCAGCCGCTGGAGCCAGGCGCCGGGGTCCTCGGTGAGCGGGACGTAGCCCCCCGAGGGCAGCCAGCCCAGCGTCCCGGCGAAGACGAGGATGAGCACGATGCCCATCCAGAAGTCGGGCACCGAGATGCCGAACTGGCTGATCACGGTGGCTACGCGGTCGACCAGCGACCGCGGGCGCAGCGCCGAGACCGTGCCCAGCGGGACGGCGATGAGCAGCGCCACGAGGATCGAGGCGAACGCCAGCGTCAGCGTGGCCGGCAGCCGCTCGCCGATCAGGGAGGTGACCGTCTCGCCGCTGCGGAAGCTCACCCCCAGGTCACCGGTGAGCGCCCGGCCGGTCCAGCCGAAGAACTGCTCGACCAGCGGCTGGTCCAGCCCCGACCGCTCGCGCAGGGCGTCGTAGCTCTCCTGGGAGAACCGGGTGCCCAGCGCGAGCCGCACCGGATCGCCCGGTACGAGGTGCACCAGGGCGAACACGATGACGCTCACCCCGGCGAGGACGACCGCGGACTGGCCGACCCGCCGGAGGACGTAGCCGGTCAGGGCAGCTCCACGCCTTCGAAGTTGATCGCCTTGTCGGCGCGGATCTCGTACCCGGAGAGCCCCGGCGCCCAGGCCTGCACGACGTCGGGGTTGTAGAGGTACAGGTAGGAGACGTCGTCGACGATCAGCGTCGCGGCCTGGTCGTAGAGCTCCTTGCGGGCGTCCTGGTCGGTCTCCGTGGAGGCCTGCGTGAGCAGCTCGTCGACCTGCGGGTTGCTGTAGCCCTGGAAGTTGCTGGAGCCGTCGGTGATGTGCTGGGCGTGGTAGAAGTCGAACGGGTCGATGTTGCCCAGCCAGCCCAGCATGAAGGCGTCGAAGTCACCCTGCGCCTGGCGGTCCAGCCAGGTCGCGAAGTCCACCGTCTGGACGTCCACGTCGACGCCGATCGGCTCCAGCTGGCTGGCGATGACCTGGGCGGCGGTGACGGTCTCGGGGAACTCGTCGGTGACCATCAGCCCCATCGTGATCGGCGTCTGGACGCCGGACTGCTCGATGAGCGACTGCGCCTCCTCCGCACTGGGCTCGAACGGCGCGTAGTCGAAGTAGAAGAAGCTGTCCTCGGGGATCGCGGTCTGGTTGGGCTGCGCCGCCCCGAACCGGGCCGCCTCGGTGACCGCCGCCCGGTCGACCGCGGTGGCGATCGCCTGGCGCACCTGCGGGTTGCCGAAGGGCTCCCGGTCGTAGTTCATGCTCATGTACCAGTAGTCGACGCTCGGCGTGGTGGCGAGCTCCACGGAGTCGTCGCCCCCGAGCGACTCGATCTGCTGCGGCGGGATGTTGTCGGTCCACTGCACCTCGCCGTTCTGCAGCGCGGTGAGCGCGGCGGCCGGCTCGGTGATGTAGCGGAACTCGACCCCGCCGATGCTCGGTGCGCCGCCCCAGTAGTCCTCGTACGCGGCGAGCTCGGTGCTGCTGGCGTCGGAGCTCTCCAGGGTGAACGGGCCGGTGCCGACCGCCTCGGTGGTGAGGTCGTACTCGTCGGCCGCGCCCTCGGGGAGGATCGCCATGCCCTTGAAGGCGCCGATCAGCGCGGGCAGGTTGGGCGTCGGCTGGCTGACGGTGATCTCGACGGTCTGCGGGTCGACGGCCTCGACGCTCTCCACGGTGGCGAACCGGTAGGCGTTGCTGAGCTCCTCGTCGATGATCCGGTTGTAGGAGTAGACGACGTCGGCCGCGTCGAACTCGCTGCCGTCGTGGAACGTGACGTCCTCGCGCAGGTTGAACGTCCAGGTGAGCCCGTCCTCGCTGACCTCCCAGTCGGTGGCCAGGCTGGGCTCCATCGTCAGGTCCTGCGCGTTCGGGACGACGAGGGTGTCGTACACGTTCTCCAGCACCTGGAAGCTCGGGTAGGCGCTGGTCACGTGCGGGTCGAACTGGTCGGGCTGGGCGCTGACGGCGGCCACCAGCACGTCGCCGCCGCCCCCGCCGCCGCCCCCGCCGGTGTCGACGCTCTCGCCGCCGCCGCTGCACGCGCTGAGGACGAGCGCACCGGCGGCGCCCAGGGTGATCGATCGGGTCGTGCGCACGGGAAGCTCCGGGGTCTGGGCAGGTCGTCCACCTCGACCTTGCTCCCGTATCCGCAGGTTGGCGACTCGGGCGCCGGGGATCGTTGCCGGTCCGTGACCCGCCGCTGGACGCGCGGTGGATGGTGATCCAGCTCACAATCAGGGCCCGACCGTCGTCCTGCGGAGGTGTCCGATGACCGACGTCCAGCCCGCGCACCGCGCCCGCGTCCCCCGCGACCGGGAGCACGACTACACCGACGAGATGGCGCACAAGCGGCAGGCCTTCGTCGCCGAGCAGACCGGCGCGGGGCTCGACCACGTCGGCCGCTACTCCATCGACCCCGCCCTGCTGCCCGGCAACATCGAGAACTTCACCGGCGTCGCCCAGGTGCCCCTGGGCCTGGCCGGGCCGCTCACCCTGCGGGGCGAGCACGCCCGGGGCGACTTCTTCGTGCCGATGGCCACGACCGAGGGCACGCTGGTGGCCAGCTACAACCGCGGGATGCGGGTGATCGCCGAGTGCGGCGGCGCCCGCACCACCGTCGTCGACGACCACATGCAGCGCGCGCCCGCCTTCATGTTCGACGACGCGCTGGCGGCCCGGGAGTTCGGCCGGTGGGTGGAGGAGAACACCGACGGCATCCGCGCGGCGGCCGAGGCCACGACCCGCTCGGGGCGGCTCACCTACATCGGCCAGCACCAGATCGGCCCGCTGCGCTACCTGCGCGTCAACTACACCACCGGGGACGCCGCCGGCCAGAACATGACCGGCAAGGCCACGCTCGCCGCGTGCGAGTGGATCCGCGAGAACCACCCCGACCACCCGCGGTACGTCCTCTCCGGCGCGATCGACACCGACAAGAAGCACTCGCAGATCAACATGCTGATGACGCGCGGGAAGCGCGTCGTCGCCGAGGTGACGATCCCCGACGAGGTGCTGCGCCGGCTCACCGGCGTCAGCACCCGGCAGCTGTTCGAGTACCGGCAGATCGGCATGGCGGGCGCCTTCATGTCCGGCGCGGCCTACAACGGCGCGCACGCCGCCAACGGGCTCACCGCGATGTTCATCGCCACCGGGCAGGACGCCGCCAACGTCGCCGAGTCGCACTCCGGCGTCACCTACACCCAGCTCCTGGAGAACGGCGACTACTACTGGTCGACGACGCTGACCTCGCTCATCGTCGCCACCTACGGCGGGGGCACCGGGCTGCCCACCCAGCGCGAGTGCCTCGAGGTGCTCGGCTGCTACGGCAGGGACAAGGTGCACAAGTTCGCCGAGATCTGCGCGGGGGTCGTGCTGGCCGGCGACATCTCGCTGACCTCGGCGATCCTGGCCGGGGACTGGGTGACCAGCCACGACGCCCTGGGCCGCAACCGGTAGCCGCGGGGTGGCGGCGGCCACCAGACTGCCCGGGTGGAGCTCACCTGCCGCCCCCTGACGCTGCACCTGCGCGACACGTTCACCATCGCCCGCTCGTCGGTGGACACCGAGGAGGTGCTCGTCGTCGAGGTGGACGACGGGGGCGTCCGCGGGCGCGGCGAGGGGGCGCCGGTGGCCTACTGGGGGGAGTCCGTGGCCGGGATGGCCGACGCCGTCGCCTCGGACGGGCCCGCGTTGCTCGGCGGTGACCTGCGCGACGTCGAGGGCATCGCCCGGAGGCTGCGCGCCTGGGACGGGCCGCAGGGGGCGAAGATGGCGCTCGACGGCGCGGTGCACGACTGGGTGGGCCGGCGCTACGGGCAGCCGGTGTGGCGGCTGCTGGGGCTCGACGGGGTGCTGCCGCCGACCAGCTTCACCATCGGGATCGCGCCCGTGGAGGAGACCGTCGCCCGGGTGCGGCGCGCTCCCGGTTTCGCCGTCTACAAGGTGAAGGTCGGCGGCCCGGGGGACCTGGAGCGGCTGGAGGCGATCCGCTCGGTCACCGGTGCCCGGCTGCGGATCGACGGCAACGAGGGGTGGACCTTCGACCAGGCCCGCGAGCTGCTGCCGCGGCTGCGGGAGCTGGGGGTGGAGATGGTCGAGCAGCCGTTCCCGGCCGCCGACCTGGACTCCTTCGCCCGCTACCGGGAGCTGCCCGACCGGCTGCCGGTCTACGTCGACGAGGGCTGCCGGGACCTCGCCTCGGTGCCCGCCGTCGCCGGATACGCGGACGGCATCGTGGTGAAGCTGGCCAAGTGCGGGGGCATCCGCGAGGCGCAGCGGATGCTGGCAGCGGCCGCGGCGCTGGACCTGCGGGTGATGCTCGGCTGCATGATCGAGTCCCCGCTCGGCATCGCCCAGGCCGCGCAGCTCGGGCCGCTGGCCGACCTGGTCGACCTCGACGCCCACCTGCTCATCTCGGACGAGCCCTTCACCGGCCTCGGGCTCGACGCGGGGCGGGTGGTGCTGCCCGACGCGCCGGGCCTGGGCGTCGAGCCGGCCGGGGGCCCGGCGTGAGCGGGGAGCGCCTGGCGGTGCTGACCGGGGGGCAGCTCGCCGAGTCCTACGCGAAGACCGCCCACGGGGTGCTCCGCTACGGCACCCGCGAGGTGGTGTGCGTGGTCGATGCGGCGCACACCGGGCGGCGGGCGGTCGACGTCGTCCCGTTCTGCGCGTCCCCCGCCCCCGTGGTCGCCGACGTGGCGGCCGCCCGGCAGCTCGGGGCGACGACGCTGCTGCTCGGCGTCGCCCCGCTCGGCGGCCGGCTGACCGCGGCCTGGCGGGAGGCGCTGCTGACCGCGCTGCGGCTGGGCATGCACGTCGAGGCCGGGCTGCACACCGACCTGCGGGCCGATCCGGAGCTCGCCGCCGCCGCCCGGGCGTCCGGCGTCGGGATCCGCGACCTGCGCGCGGTCCCCGACGACCTCGGGGTCCCGCTGGCCGGGCCGGTCGGTGCCCGCGTGGTGCACACGGTCGGGTCGGACTGCGCGATCGGGAAGATGAGCGTCGTCCTGGAGCTGGACCGGGCCGCCCGCGACCGCGGCCTGGGCTCGGTGTTCGTGGCCACCGGGCAGACCGGCGTGGCCATCGCGGGGTGGGGCATGGCGGTCGACCACGTGATCTCCGACTTCGTCGCCGGCGCGGCCGACCGGCTGGTGCGGGAGGGTGCGGCGCGCGGCGACCTGATCTGGCTGGAGGGGCAGGGCTCGATCTACCACCCGGCCTACTCCGGGGTGACCCTCGGCCTGCTGCACGGGTCCTCGGCGGACGCGCTGGTGCTGTGCCACCGGGCCGGGCGCACCGCGATCGCCGACTACCCGGGCACCGCCCTCCCGCCGCTGGCGGTGATCGTGCGCGACTACGAGCAGGCCGCGGGCTGGGTGCGCCCGGCCCGGGTCGCCGCCGTCGCGCTGAACACCGGGGGGCTCGACGACGCCGCCGCGCGGCGGGCGTTCGACGAGGCCGCGGCGGAGACCGGGCTGGTCACCGACGACGTCGTCCGCTCCGGCGCCGGGCGGGTGCTCGACGCCGTGCTGGCCGCGCTGGGCCCCGGCTGAGCGGGCGGCCGCCCGCCGAGCCCCGACCCGGCCGGCGGGCTCGCTCCCCGGAACCCGCGACACCTCCCGAGGGCAGTAGCGCTCTGCCCCGCCCGCGTGGGCAGAGCCCTACAACCGGGAGGGCCACACCGACCCCGGCCCGTCGCCGGTCGGGGCGCCCCGGGCGGGCCGGCCACGGCGCCGCCGGGAGCCCGCCTCAGCCTGAATCCACCGATTCGGAGTCGGTAGTGCAGGGGACGGTTTCTTGATCTTGGTTTCGGTGGGTGGGCGTGCGTGGGCCGGGACCTGGGTTTC
>NZ_SSXB01000128.1:0-7249 GCF_021698995.1 Blastococcus sp. KM273129
GTGGAGGGGGCCGGGGGCTGTGGACGCTCAGCCGAAGACGTCGCCGGCGAGGCCGAGGACCAGCGGCACCACGCCGAGGCAGACGAACGCGGGCAGGAAGCACAGCCCGAGCGGGGCGAGCACCAGCACCCCCGCCCGCTGCACCGCCGCCTGCGCCTGCGCGCGAGCCGCGGACCGGGTCTCGCCGGCCAGTGCGTGCAGCGCCGGCACCGCGGCGGCGCCGGACTCCCCCGCCCGCACCAGCACGCGGGCCAGGCCGCCCAGCTCGGCCGGCTGGCCGGCCCACGCCCGCCGCGGTGGGGCGCCCATGCGGTGCAGCGCGGCGACGCCCTGCAACCGCCGGCCCAGTGGACCGGGCACCGCCCCGGCGACCGCGGCCAGCGCGCCCGCGAGCGGCAGCCCCGACCCCAGGCAGGCCGCGAGCAGCTCGCAGGCCACCGGGAGCTCCCGGAGCAGGGCCACCCGCTCCTCGGCGTCCCGGTCGGGCGCCGCGGCGCGCAGCAGCCGCTCCCCCGCCCCGGTGACGACGACGGCGGCGCACGCGCCGGCTCCGCCCCCGACCAGGAGGCCCGCCGCGAACCCGGCCGCCCCGGCGAGCACCCACCGCCGCGCGGCGCCCCCGGCCGCGGCGTCCCCGGAGCCGGTCGTCGGACGGGCACCCGCGGCCACCCGGCGCACCCGCTCCCCGGCCACGACCGCGCCGGGCACCCACAGCGCCACCACGGCGGCCAGCAGCAGCACCGGCAGCGCGGCGGTCACCGCGCGATCCGGCGCACCAGGCGGCCGGTCCAGGCGACGCCGGCCGCCTCCAGGAGCACCCCGGCCACCAGCAGCCCCTGCCCGGTCGCCGTGGCGGTGAGCACGTGCCAGGGGTCGGCGCCGACGCCGCTGCCCATCGCCAGCCCCAGCACCGGCAGGCCCGCCAGCAGCCGGGCGCCGGCCCGGGGCCCGGCGGTGGCCACCAGCAGCTCCCGCCGCCGCGCCAGCCGGGCCCGCAGGTCGTCCTCGACGGCGGCGACCACCGCGGCCAGCGAGCAGCCGGTGCGGGCGCCGAGCGCGACCGCGGCCGACAGCCGGGCCAGCGCGGCGGGCGTGCCGTCGCCGTCGTCCCGCCCGCCGTCCCCTCCCGGTGCCGATGCGCGGGCGGCCCGCACCAGGGCCGCCCCGACGACGGCATCGGGGCAGTCGGCGGCGGCCGAGCGCACCGCCTCCGCCAGCGCGCGCCCCGCCCGCAGCTCCGCCGCGACGGCGCCCAGCGCATCGGCCAGCACCGCCTGGCGGGTGACGTCGGCGGCCACCCGGCGGCCGGCCAGCCGGGCCCGCGCGGCGAGCGCGGCGCAGCCGGCGGCGAGCACCGCCACGAGCGGGGTGGCCAGCAGCGCACCCGCGCCACCGGCCGCCACCGCGGCGACGACCGGCAGCGGCACCCGCCCCGGGACCCGGGAGCCGGCGGGCGGACCGGGGCGGTGCAGCCGGTGCCGGGCGACCGCGCGCCCGTCGGGCCAGAGCAGCACCGCGCCCGCCACGGCCAGCAGCGCCGCGCTCACGGACCCGCCAGCAGCCGCCGGAGCGCGTCACCGGCCGGGCAGGGCCCGCCGTCGGCCCGCCAGCCCGGCTCCACCACCACCAGCTCCCCCTGCCGGCGCAGCAGCCCGATCTCGGACAGCTGCCGGCCACCGGCCGTCCGCCGGAGGTGCAGCACCACGTCCAGGGCCGCCGCGGTCTGGCTGTGCACCGCGGCGCGGCCCAGCCCGGCCGCCACGCCCAGCGCCTCGAGCCGCGCCGGCACCTCGGCGGCCCGGTTGGCGTGCAGGGTGCCGCAGCCGCCGTCGTGCCCGGTGTTCAGCGCGGCCAGCAGGTCGACCACCTCCGGGCCGCGAACCTCGCCCACCACCAGCCGGTCGGGGCGCATCCGCAGCGCCTGCCGCACCAGGTCGCGCAGGCCGACCGCCCCGGCACCCTCCACGTTCGGTGGCCGGGTGAGCAGCCGCACCACGTGCGGGTGCGGCGGCGTGAGCTCGGCGGCGTCCTCGCAGAGCACCAGCCGCTCGGCCGGGTCGACCTCTCCGAGCAGGGCCGAGAGCAGGGTGGTCTTGCCCGAGCCGGTGCCGCCGGTGACGAGGAAGGCCACCCGCCGGGCCACCACCGCGCGCACCAGCGCCCCGCTCTCGCCGGGCAGCGCACCGCCCGCCGCCAGGTCGGCCAGCGCCTGCGCGCACCGGCGCAGCACCCGCAGGGAGAGGCAGGTGCCACCGGCGGACACCGGCGGGAGCACCGCGTGCAGCCGGGTGCCGCCGGGGAGGCCGACGTCGACCCACGGCGCGGCGTCGTCGAGGCGGCGGCCGGCCGAGGCGGCCAGCCGCACCGCCAGCCGGCGCACCGCGTCGTCGTCCGGGAACCGGACGCCGGCGGCCCGCTCCAGCCCGGCCCCGCGGTCGAGCCACACCTCACCCGGCCCGTTGACCAGGACGTCGGTGACCCCGGGCAGCCGCAGCAGCGGCTCCAGCGGCCCGGCACCGGCCAGCTCGTCGACGGCGTCGCGCGCGGCGAGCAGGACGTCGCGGTCCCCCAGCAGCCCGCCGGCCTCGGCGCGCACCAGCGCCGCCACCCCCGCCCGCGAGGGCACCTCGTCGACGACGGCGAGCCGCGCGCGCACGCGGTCCAGCAGCGACGGCTCGCTCACGAGCCGGTGACCTCGGCCAGCAGCCGCCGGGCGACGACGGCCAGCGGCGACCGGGGCTGCGCACCCGGCGGCTGCCCGCGCTCGGCCCGGGCGACGGCTCCCCGGTCGTGCGGGAGCTCGGCCACCACCGGCCGGCCCACCACCTCGGCCACGTCACCGGGGAGCAGGCCGCCGGGCAGGGTGCGCACGACCAGGTGCGCCGCCGACCACGGGGAACCCGCGGCGCCGACGAGCTGCCGGGCGGCCGTGGCGGCGCGCAGCCGCGCGGGCACCACCAGCACGGCGAGGTCGGCGTCGGCCAGCACCTCCTGCGCGCCGCGCCCCGGGCCCGCGCAGCCCGGCCGGGGCAGGTCCACGACGACGGGCCGCCCGCTTCCGCGGCCGGCACCCACGACCGCGCTCAGCGCTGCATCGGGGATCGGCCCCGCGCCGGCGCGGTCGGCGGAGACCAGGTGGATGCCCGCGACCCCGGGCAGGGCGCCCAGCAGCGCGTCGCCGGCCACCTCGCCGCGCAGCCCCGCCAGGTCCGGCCAGCGCAGCCCCTCGGCGAGCTCCGCGCCCAGCAGCAGGTCCAGCCCGCCACCCCAGGCGTCGGCGTCGACGAGGACGGCGCCCCCGGGGGCGGCGAGGGCCACCGCGGCGGCCAGGGTGCTCGCGCCCGCCCCGCCGCAGGCGCCGCCCACGGCGACGAGCCGGCCCCGCTCGGCCGGCGCCCGGACCGCGGCGGCGCAGCGGGACAGCAACCACCCCTCGTCGGCGGGGAGGACCGCCACCCGCTCCGCACCGGCCTCGACGGCCGCCGCCCACCCCTCCGCGGGGAGCTCGGCGGTGGTGACGACGACAACGCCCGGCCGGCGGGGCAGGGCACGCAGCGCCCCGGCCGCCAGCGCCTCGGCGCCGACCAGCACCAGCGCCGCCTCCCGGTGCGCGCGCCGCAGCGCCGGGCCACCGGAGGCGAGCTCCGCCTCGGCCCCGGCGGCCGCGACCAGCCGCAGCAGCTCGTCGAGCAGGTCCTCGTCGGTGCTGACCACGAGGGGGCGGGAGGGCGGCAGGGCAGGCACGGGGCGAGCACACCGGGCACCGGGCGGACGGGACCAGAACGGGAGCGGAACTGTGGATGACCCCTTCGGGTGTGGACACGGTCCACCCCGGTCCGCTACCTGCCGATCCAGCTACCGTGGCTGACGTGTCCCGCTCCGCGGCGTTCTTCGACCTCGACAAGACGGTCATCGCGAAGTCCAGCACCCTGGCGTTCGGTCGCCCGTTCTTCAACGGCGGGTTGATCAACCGCCGCGCGGTGCTGAAGACGGCGTACGCGCAGTTCGTGTTCTCCCTCGCAGGCGCCGACGCCCAGCAGATGGAGCGGCTGCGCGCCCAGCTCACCGCGATGGTGACCGGCTGGGACGCCGCCACCGTCCACGAGATCGTCCGCGAGACGCTGCACGAGATCGTCGACCCGCTGGTCTACGCCGAGGCCGCCGACCTCATCGAGGAGCACCGCGCCGCCGGCCGGGAGATCGTCATCGTCTCCAGCAGCGGTGCGGAGATGGTGGAGCCGATCGGCGAGATGCTGGGCGTCGACCGCGTCGTCGCCACCCGCATGGTCACCGAGGACGGCCGCTACACCGGCGAGATCGAGTTCTACGCGTACGGCGAGCACAAGGCCGAGGCGATCCGCCGGCTCGCCGACGAGGGCGGCTACGACCTGGCCGACTGCTACGCCTACAGCGACTCGATCACCGACCTGCCGATGCTCTCCGTGGTCGGCCACCCCACCGCGGTCAACCCCGACCGCGGGCTGCGCAAGGCCGCGCTCCAGCACGGCTGGCCGGTGCTGCGCTTCGAGCGGCCGGTCAGCATGCGCTCCCGCTTCTCGGTGCCGCCCGCGCCGGTGGTCACCGGCGCCGCGATGGGCGTGGGCGCCGCCGTCGTCGGGCTGGCCTGGTACGCCCGGCACCGGGCGCTGCGCGCCGGGCTGCTGCCCGACGACCCGGCGCCCGGCCGGCGCCGCCGCCGCGGCGCCTGAGGCTCAGCGCCCGAACCGCTCCCGCAGCCCGTCGACCAGGGTCCGGACGCCGGACGCCGGGGTGAACGCGCGGGCGGCGGCGGTCAGCGCCGCGAGCTCGTCGCCGGCCAGCGCCAGATCGTCGGCCGCGGCGTTGGACTCCAGCTGCGCCACGCTGGAGGCGCCGGGGATGACCACCACGCGCGGCTGCGCGACCAGCCAGGCCAGGGCGACCTGCGCGGGCGTCGCGTCGTGCGCGTCGGAGACCTGCCGCAGGACGTCGAGCAGCGGCTCCACGCGGCGCAGGTTCTCGGTGCCGAACAGGGGGTTGACCGCGCGCACGCCCCCGGGCCGGTTCCCGGCCGAGTACCTCGCGCCGAGCAGCCCCTGCGCCAGCGGGCTGTAGGCGATGACCAGCCGGTCCTCGCGCTCGGCGAAGGGCACCAGGTCCTCCAGCGGGCCGGCGTGCGCCAGGGAGAACTGCACCTGGTTGGCGACCACCGGCGCGCCCAGCGCGGCGTCGGCGGCCCGCCAGCGGTCCAGCGAGTAGTTGGAGACGCCGACCGCACCGATCCGCCCCTCGTCCAGCAGCGCCCGCAGCCCGGGCATCGTCACCGTGTCGGGCACGAGCGGGTTGGGCTGGTGCACCTGGTACAGCGGGATGCGGTCCACGCCCAGCCGGCGGGCGCTGCCCGCCCACCGCTGGCGGACGACCTTCGGGAAGGGCGCGACCGGGAAGATCTTGCTGGCGACGACGACGCGGTCGCGCTCCTCCCCCAGCGCCTCCCCGAGGATCCGCTCGCTGCGCCCGAAGCCGTACACCTCGGCGGTGTCGAACAGCGTGATGCCGAGCTCGCGGGCCCGGCGCACGATGTCGCGGGCGGCCCGGTCGGCGTAGCCGTCGCCGTACCCCCACTCGCGGGACCCGAACTGCCAGGTACCCAGGCCGATGCGGCTGACGGGGCCGAGCCCCGGGACGTCGAGGGTGCGCATGCCCCCAGTCTCAGCCGCGGAGCAGGCTCTCGCAGATGGCGAGGCCCTCGAGGGCGCCGTGCTCGGTGGCGCGGCAGCAGTGCACCAGCCACGCGGCCACGCCCTGGGGGGTCCCCGCCGCGTAGCCGGCCAGCGCCTCGCCGTAGGCGTCCCGCCCGAGCTCGGCGAAACCGACCTCGGGGACCGACACCGCCTTGGGGTCCAGCCCGCGGGCGATCCCGGTGAGCCGGGCCGCGCCCCGGGCGACGACCCCGTCGGCGGTGCCGAACGGGGCCAGCGCCGCGAGCTCGCCGTGCACCAGCGCCGCGACGAGGACCGCGGGCACGGTGGTGGGGGCGGCGGCCAGCGAGAACAGCCCGGCCAGCCGCGGACCGGCGTGCGGGGCGGGCCGGCCGAGGTCGGCCCGGTCGGCGAGGTCGGCGGCGGCGAGCACGTGCAGGCGGGCGATCACCTGCCCCGGGGCCCGCGGCCAGGTCTCGACCATCGAGCCCAGCGCCGCGGAGACGCGCAGCGCACCCTGCACCACCGGGTCGTCGACCCCGCCGGCCCGCAGCTCCGCCAGTGGCACGTCGACGCCGGCCAGGGCCGCGGAGGCCCGCGCCCCGCGGAGCGCCGACTCGGTGCTCACGCCCGCGGACTCCCGGCGCAGCACCCGGTGGCCGAGCAGGCGGTCGACGCCCGCCCGGGCCGCGTCGGCGGCGTCCCGGACGCCCGGCAGGTCGAGCAGGGGGGCCAGCGGGTCCGGGGCACCGGGAGCGGTCGCGGGACGGGCCGCGCCGGGGCGGACGGGGATGCTCACGCCCACGACGGTACGAGGCGGGGCGCACGGGCCCGCGGACCCCTGCCCTACGCTGCCTCCTTGCCATGGCCCGACCCCTCACCCTGCTGCTCGTGCGCCACGGGCAGAGCGAGTGGAACGCGGCCGGCCGCATGCAGGGCCAGGTGGCCCACGTGCCGCTCACGCCCCTGGGGCACACGCAGGCCCAGGCGGCCGCCGCGGAGCTGGCCCGGCTGCGGCCGGGTGTGCTCCTGTCCAGCGACCTGCTGCGGGCCGTGCAGACCGCCGAGCACTGCGCCCGCGCGACGGGTCTGCCGTTCACGACCACCCCGGCGCTGCGCGAGCAGGGCTACGGGGTGCTGGAGGGGCGGCCGTCGCGGGAGCTGTGGGAGGTCGTCGACTGGTCCGACGCGCACTGGTCGGCCGAGGGCGGCGAGAGCCTGGCCGAGCTGCACGCGCGCGTGGCCGCCTACCTCACCCAGCTGTGCGGCGAGCCGCCGGCCGACGTGGTCGCGCTGGTGACCCACGGCGACACGATCCGCGCCGCCCAGGCCGTCGCGGCGGGGCTGGGCCCCGACGCGATGCCCGCGGTCACCCCGCACAACGGCACGGTGACCCGGCTGGAGATCTGCGAGTGAGCGCGGCCGGGTAGCTCAGCGCCCGCGGAGGAGGCCCTGCACCATCCGGCCGATGCCGCCGCCGGAGGTCGGGGCCGCCCGGCCCCGCCCGGTGCCCCTGCGCGCGGAGGTGGCGCGGCCCATGCCACGACCGGTCGCTGCCCGGCCCATCC
>NZ_SSXB01000129.1:0-7078 GCF_021698995.1 Blastococcus sp. KM273129
GAGCAGCGCGTCCCAGTCCTCGGGGAGCCGGTCGAGCTGGTCGCCGAGCTCGGCCAGCCAGGCCCGGTCCGCCGGGGAGGGCCGGGGGGCGACGCCGCCGTCGGGACGCCGGGCGCCGTGGACCGAGACCGCCGCGAGCCCGCCGGACAGCGCCGCCCAGTCGGCGTCGATGCGGTCGTCGAACGGGCCGGCCAGCACCTGCCCGGCCTCGTCGACGAGCCACCAGGCGTACGCGGCGCCGGGGGTGGCGACGGCCGCGCGGGCCGGGGCCCCGGCGGGGCGGACGGCGACGGCGACCGCCCGGGGCTGCGGCCGGGCCTGCCCGCCACCCGCGGGGGCGGCGGCGACGCGGCGGCCGGCGGGGTGGGTGCCCGAGGCGCGCGCGGCCGCCCGCCCGGCCTGCTCACCGGCGACGGCGCGGGCGTGCTCGTACCGGGCGGTGGAGCTGGCGCCGAGCGCGACCACCACCGCGGTGCAGAGCAGGAAGCCCAGCACCGCCACGGCCGGCCACAGCAGCATCGTGCCCATGATCACCAGGGGACTCCTCCGTGACGCGCGTCGCGGCCGGGGAAGGTGCCGCGATCACGGGAGAAGCTACGGCGCACCGAGCCCCTCCTCGGCGGCTCGGACGCCGCTCCGGGAGGCCCGTCACCTGATCGTTGCGACCGGCCCCGCCACCGTGCGGTGACCCCTCGCCCGGTCCGGCGCCATGTCGACACGGACTGCGCTGACCTGCGGTTTCGCGTCTGACGCGACCCCGGTCACGCCGGCGGGCGCGGCACCCGGGCATGTCGCGCGGGCGGCGGGGCCGGACGCCGGGCCCGGGACGTGGAACGGCCCGCCGGCGGGTGCCGACGGGCCGTTCGCGTGGTGCGCTACCGGGTCAGTTGACCCGCACCTGCATGAGGGCGCCCTGCGCGCTCATCCCGGTGACGGTGATCGTCGTGCCGGTCTTCGGCACGTCGACGCCCGTCCAGCCGTTGGCGTCGGGCTGCTCGCCCGGCGCGACCCACCAGTCCTTCGTGTCGTCGAAGGTCGGCACGGCCGGGAGGCCACCGACCTTCTGGCCCACGCCGGTGTCCGGGTCGTGCAGCGTGATCTTGTCCGTCGGCTGCAGCCCGAAGGTGGAGTCGTAGGACTGGACGCGCGGCCGCCAGCTCTCGCCGTCGGTGCGGTCCTCGCCCTCGTCGTCGGTCGGCTCGTAGAGCAGGCCCGGGTGGGCGTCGACCGGCAGGACCAGGCCGGCGCCGGGGTGCTCACCGACGTTGTTGTCGTTGTACTGGGTGTTCCAGTAGCTGATCAGCAGACCGTCCTGGTACGGGAAGTGCTCCACCCAGTTCGGCCGGCGCGGGTCGCCGAAGTTGTACGGCCCCGTCTTCAGCCCCGTGTCGTAGCCGGTGTAGGCCCGGTTCTCGAGGATGTAGGCGTTGAAGTACGAGTTCGTCGTCGTCCCGGTGGTGACCTCGAAGCCGTCCAGCGTCCACTCCGTCACCGGGGCGCCGTCGACCGCCACGGCGTCGACCTGCAGGCCGGGCTCGGTGGCGGCGCCGTCGGTCCAGTAGCGGAAGCCGATCTGCGCACCGTCGGGCACGCCCGCGAGGCTCGCGGTCAGCTCGACCCACTCGCCACCGCTGCTGCCGGTGATGCCCTGGCCGAAGTTCTGGCCGTTGGGGTCGGTCGTCGTCGACAGGTTCGTCGGGATCGAGGTGAAGGTGTTGCCGCCGTCGGTCGACCAGACCGCGTAGGCGTAGTCCCAGTCCTGCTCGATCTCGTACTTGACCGACGCGGTCAGCTCACCGGCGCCGGCCGGCTTGGCGGCCAGCATGCTGTGGTCGAGGTTGTCGCCCGACCCGGAGTACCAGAAGTCCTCGCCCTCGAACGGCGTGCCGATCTCGGTGGTGACCTCCTTCTCGGGGAGGACGACGACGGCGGCCTGGTTCTCCTTGGAGTTGTAGGCCGACGGGCCCAGGCGCAGGTTCGCGCTCTCGCCGGGGGCCACGACCTCGTAGTTCAGCCAGCCCAGCTGCAGCTTCTCCCAGGCGCCCATGTGGATCGGCTGCGTGCCGATGCCGTCCTCGGGGCGGCCCGAGTTGCCGTAGGAGCCGGAGCTCATCAGCGTCCAGAAGGCGGTGCTGTTCTCGGCGCCGCCGCTGTTGCCCGAGGTGTCGTAGAGGTCGGGCAGACCCAGGTCGTGGCCGAACTCGTGGGCGAAGACGCCGACGCCACCGTTCTCGGGCTCGACGGTGTAGTCACCGATCCAGTACTTCGACCCGCCGACCGGGGCGCCGCCGAGCGGGTTGACCGCGCCGTCCACCGTCGGGCCGGCGGCGCCGATCCGGTTGGTCTGGTTGTACCAGCGGTGGCTCCAGATGGCGTCGTCGCCGAGGACGCCGCCGCCGACCTCCTCTCCCTCGCCGGAGTGCACGGCCTGGAAGTGGTCGATGTAGCCGTCGGGCTCGTCGAAGTTGCCGTCGCCGTCGGAGTCGTAGCGGTCCCAGACGTCGAACTGCGAGAGGTACTCGTCGATCTGCTCCGGGGTCTTCCCGGACGCGAGCTGACCCTCGTACCAGGCGGTGGTCGAGTCGTTGATGAAGCCCCAGACGGCGCTGTCGCCCAGGTCGTTGTCGCCGTAGGAGGCGCCGGTGCCCGGCACCTGCACCCAGTCCTCGACCTCACCGGTGACGGTGTAGCGGCCCGAGGAGAGCTGCTCGTAGAAGTTCGCCACGGAGTTCACGCCCGGGGCGGAGTTGTAGAGCAGGTTGTCGAAGTAGCCCTGCGAGAAGTCCTCGGTCCAGATGGTGGTGTTGTCCACCGACCGCTTGGGCTGGGGGATCGAGTTGTGCGGCAGGTCGCTGAACTCGCCGAGGACGGTCCAGATCGCGTCGCTGTCCTCCTGGGCCAGCTCGACGTAGCGGCCGGGGGCGACCTCCACGACCTTGTTGTTGCCACGCGGTGAGGCCTGCCCGGTGAGCACCTGCTCGAGCGCCTCGGCACGCAGCTCCTGCTGCGTCTCGGCGAGCGGGTTGGGCAGGTCGTGCGCGCGCTGAGGTGTCGCGGGGGCGTCGTCAGCGGGGGGTGCGGCGGAAGCCGTCACGGGAACCGCCATGACCAGGGCGGCGCCGGCGACGACGGCCAGAGCTCTCTTCAAGGATGTGTCTCCTGGGTCAGAGGAAGACCGTCCAGCCGACCGGCGGGGAGCCACCGGCGGCCCTCGCGGGCGGTCGGCCGGGACGTTAGGTGAGCCTCGCAACTCTGTCCACAGAGCGGTACGGACCGGTCACACACCGACACGCGCCTGCCAGGCGCGAACTGGGGCGGCGACCTGCTTCTTTACCCTTGCGAAACAGTTCGGCGAGCCCGGGAAACGAGCCCCGGGCGTCTCAGACCGTGGGACGAGTGCGGTGGATCTGAGATCTCCGGCACAGGTCGCCGACGCCGGTGCGGGGAGTCCCCGGGCACGCCGGGGGCTCACCGGGAGCGGGTCACCGCAGGTCGTCGCCGCCGTCCCGGGCCCAGCGCGGACGGCACGGGGCGCGCACGACGGAGGCCCGGACCCACGGGGCGTGGGTCCGGGCGTCCGCGATGTCCTGAGCCATCACCGCGCGGAGGGCGTGGGATTCGAACCCACGAAGAGGGGTTACCTCTTAGCGGTTTTCAAGACCGCCGCCATCGGCCACTAGGCGAGCCCTCCTGGCGCCGTCGAGGCTAGTGCGTCGCGCCGCGCCGCCGCTGGTGGGCCGCGGTCGCCGGTCCGCGCCGACGGCGAGACGCGGGAGATCGGGCGCGACCCACCGCTCCAGCGCCCGGGTCGGCGCATCTCGGCGACCCACCGGCCCGGGCGGCCGGTGGACGTCGCCTGATCCCGCCGCCGGGGTGCCGGAGCCGGCTGCACGGCGCCCTCCGCGCAGGAGCACCATGACCGTGATGTCCGCCGTCACCGACCGGTCGTGCGCCGCCACTCCCCGGCACCCGGCTGCCCGCACGCCGCCCGCCACCTCGTGAGCGCCACCACCACCGCCACCCGGCGGCGCACCGCCGGGCGGCTGGCGCTGCCGGCCGTCGCGCTCGTGCTGGTGGCCCTGTGCCTGCGCGCGCCGTTCGCCGCCGTCGGCCCGCTGCTGGCCGAGCTCGGCGACGAGCTGACCCTCTCCACGGGCGCCCTGGCGGTCGTCACCGCGCTGCCGCTGGTCTGCTTCGGGCTGGTCTCGCCGTTCGCGCCGGCCCTGGCCGCCCGGCTGGGGGTGCACCGGGCCGTGCTGCTCGGCGTCGTCGCTCTGGCGGCCGGCATCGTGCTCCGGCTGGCCGGCGTCCCGGGGCTCTTCGCCGGCACGGTGCTGCTCACCGGCGGCATCGCCGTGGCCAACGTGCTGCTGCCGGCCGCGGCCCGCGCCGAGTACGGCAACCGCAGCGCGGCGGTGCTCGGGGTGATCGTCGCCGCCATGGCCGGCTCGGCGAGCATCGGCGCGGGGCTGGCGCAGCCGCTGGCCGCGCTGGGCGGGAGCGCGGTCACCGGCCTGCTGCTGTGGGGCGTCCCCGTGCTGGCGGCGCTGCTGGGGATGGCCGCGCTCACCCGGGCCCGCCGCGCGGTGCCGCCCCCACCCGCGGCCCCGGCCGGCGCCCGCACCGCCGTCCTGCGCGACCGCGTGGCGCTGGCGGTGACGCTCTTCTTCGGGCTCCAGTCGCTGTCGTTCTACGCGATGCTCACCTGGCTGGCCGAGGTGCTGGAGGCCGAGGCCGGCGTCTCCTCGGTCGGCGCCGGCGGGCTGCTGGCGCTCGCCGCCGCGCTGGGCATCCCGGCGTCGCTCGTCGTCCCCCCGCTGGCCGCGCGCCGCCCCGGCCAGGGCGCGTGGGTGCTGGCCGGCACGCTCCCGGTGATCGCCGGCATCACCGGCCTGCTGCTCGCCGCCGCGGCCGCCCCGCTGGTGTGGACGCTGCTCTGGGGCGTGGGCACCGGCATCGCCTTCCCGCTGGCGATGACGCTGATCCTGCAGCGCACCCGCGACGTCGGGCAGACCGGCCGGCTGTCGGCGTCCGCGCAGAGCGTGGGCTACCTGGTGGCCGCCACCGGACCGCTGGCCGTGGGGCTGCTGCACGAGGTGACCGGCGGGTGGGCGCCCGGGCTCTGGCTGCTGCTCGGCGTCGTCGTCGCCCAGCTCGCCGTCGGGCTCGCCGCCGCCCGGCCCCGGCTCGTCGGCGGGTCCGTCTGAGCGCTCCCGCCCGTCAGGGCTCCGCGGTGACGCCCTCCGGCGTCCGCGTGACCGGCGTGCCCTCGACCCCGTGCAGGTGGCAGGCCGCCAGCTGGCCGGGGGCGCCGGCCGGCTGCAACGCCGGGTCGACGTCGTCGCACGGCTCGAAGACGTACGGGCAGCGGGTGCGGAACCGGCAACCCGACGGGACGGCCGACGGCGAGGGGACGTCGCCGTGCAGCACGATCCGCTCCCGCGCCCGCTCCTTGGCCGGGTGCGGCACGGGCACCGCCGAGAGCAGCGCCTGCGTGTAGGGCATCTGCGGGTCGGAGCCGACCGCCGCGGCCGGCCCGATCTCCACGATCCGCCCCAGGTACATGACGGCGATCCGGTCGGAGATGTGCCGGACGGCGGAGAGGTCGTGGGAGATGAACAGCAGCGTGAGCCCGAGCTGCCGCTGCAGCCGGCGCAGCAGGTTGAGCACCTGGGCCTGCACGCTGACGTCGAGGGAGGCGATCGCCTCGTCGCACACCAGGAAGTCCGGCTCCCCGGCCAGCGCCCGGGCGATGCCGACCCGCTGGCGCTGACCGCCGGAGAACTCGTGCGGGTAGCGCCCCGCCACCGCCGGGTCCAGGCCCACCAGCTCCAGCAGCTCGGCGACGCGGGCGGCCCGCTCGCGCCGGCCCGAGCGCAGCCGGTGCACCTCCAGCGGCTCGCTGACGGTCTGGGCGACGGTGCGCCGCGGGTCCAGCGAGGCGAACGGGTCCTGGAACACCATCCCGGCGCGGCGGCGCATCTCCTTGAGCCCGCGGCGGTCCAGCGAGGTGACGTCGGTGCCGTCGAAGGTCACGCTCCCCCCGGTGGGCGGGACCAGCCGCAGCAGCGCGTTGCCGAGCGTCGACTTGCCGCAGCCGGACTCCCCCACCAGGCCGAGCGTCTCCCCGCGCAGCACGTCGAGGTCCACCCCGTCGACGGCGCGCAGCACACCCCCGCCCGTGCCCCCGCCGCGCACGGGGAAGTGCACCTCCAGCCCACGGGCGGAGACCAGGACGTCACCCACGGGGCACCTCCTCCTCGGCGCACCAGGTCGCCGCCCGGTGCGGCAGGGCCACGCCGTCGCCCGGGGGCGCGCCGGAAGCGGCGCGGGGCACCACGGCCAGCGGCGGCTGCTCGGTCTCGCAGCGCGGATCGGCCCGCACGGGGCAGCGCGGCCAGAAGACGCAGCCCGGCGGCAGGTCGGTGGGCGGGGGCGGCAGGCCCGGGATCGCGGTGAGCTCCGGCACCTCGCCGTCGGGCCCCACCGGCGCCGCCAGGTCGGGCAGCGAGCCGAGCAGCCCGCGGGTGTACGGGTGCGCCGGGCGCTCCAGGACGTCGTCGACCGTGCCGTCCTCCACGCACCGGCCGCCGTACATGACGAGCACGCGGTCGGCGATGCCCGCGACCACGCCCAGGTCGTGGGTGATCCAGATGACGCCGGTGCCGTGCTCGGCCTGCAGCTTCTCGACCAGGTCGATGATCTGCGCCTGCACCGTCACGTCGAGCGCCGTCGTCGCCTCGTCGGCGATCAGCAGCGAGGGCGAGTTGCTGAGCGCGATCGCGATGACCACCCGCTGGCGCATGCCGCCGGAGAGCTCGTGCGGGTAGCGGTCCAGCGCGCGTTCGGGGTCGGGCAGGCCGACCTCGCGCAGCAGGTCCGCGGCGCGCGAGCGGGCCGCCTGCTTGGAGACGTCGCCGTGCGCCCGGATGCCCTCGACCAGCTGCCGGCCGATCGTGAGCACCGGGTTCAGCGACGTCATCGGGTCCTGGAACACCATGCCGGCGCCCGGGCCGCGCACCTGGCGCAGCCGCTCGGGCGGCATGGTGAGCAGGTCCTCCCCCTGCAGCAGCGCCCG
>NZ_SSXB01000130.1:0-6831 GCF_021698995.1 Blastococcus sp. KM273129
GTCCTCCCCCGCTCCGTCCACAGGCCTCCCCGACATCGGCGCTCTCGGGCTGCAGGGAAGCGTTCCGGCCCGAGAGCGCCGATGTCGGGGAGGCCTGTGGACGGAGCGGGGGAGGACGCCCGCGGCCGACCATGCTGCGCTCATGCCGAAGCGCACCCCGCGGTCGCGGATCACCGGACCGACGACCCGCCGGGCCGCGCTCGCCGCCGGGGTGAGCGACCACGGACTGCGCCACCCCCAGCTCGCCCGGTTGTCGCGGGACACCTACCTCCCGCGGGCGCTGACCGGAGAGCCGCGCGGTCGGCTGGCCGCCGTGCTCCTCACCGCGCCGGCCGGTGCCGTGGTCAGCCACCTCTCCGCGGCGGACCTCTGGGAGCTGGAGGTGCCGCTGCGCGACCGGGACGACGTGCGCGCCCACCTGGTCGTGCCGGCGAGCTCGCGGGCCGAGAGCCGCGTCGACCGCCGGCTCTACCGGGTGCCCCTGGCCGACGACGAGGTGACCAGGCACAGGAACTTCCCGGTGACGACGCCGGCGCGGACCTGGCGTGACCTGGCCGGGATCCTGGAAGCGCCCGCCCTGCTCGCGGTGACCGACCAGCTGCTCGCCCACCGGTGCCGGCGCGCGGACCTCCAGGGCGCGCTGGACCGGCGTCCCTCCGGCCGGGGCGCCGCCCGTGCCCGCGCCGTCCTCCCGGTCGGTGATCCGCGCGCCGAGTCGCCGATGGAGTCGGTGTTCCGCTGGTCGATGCACCGGGCGGGCCTGCCGGCGCCGGTGCTGCAGTACCGCGCCCACACCTCGGCCGGGGCGTTCATCGGCCGGCTGGACTTCGCCTGGCCCGACCGCAGGGTGCTCGTGGAGTTCGACGGGGATCTGCACCGCGACCGGAAGACGTTCGTCGAGGACCTGCGGCGGCAGAACAGGCTGGTCGCCGAGGGGTGGGTGATCCTCCGGTTCTCGTCGGCGGACCTGCTGGGCCGTCCCGACGAGGTGGTGGTCGAGATCCGGCGCGCGCTGCGGCGCGGCTGAGCAGCGCCCGTCCCGCGCGAGATCGGCGATCTCGGGCTGCCGGCGGGCGAGTGGGCCCGAGATCGCCGATGTGGCGCCCGAGAAGGGGACGCGGAAGCAGGAGACGAGGGTCACGGGGGTGGCCCGCGCCGCCCCGGTACCCTCGGCGTCGTGTCCCGCGTGGTCGTCGACGTCGTCCTGAAGCCGGAGATCAGCGACCCCCAGGGTCAGGCGGTCCTCGGCGCGCTCGGCCGGCTCGGCCACGACTCCGTCCGGAGCGTCCGCCAGGGCAAGCACTTCGTGCTCGAGGTCGAGGGGACGCCCGACGAGGCCGAGCTGAAGCAGATCGCCGAGACGCTGCTGGCCAACCCGGTGATCGAGGACGTCGAGCTCCACCTCCCCAAGGACTGAACGAACCGTGCGCATCGGTGTCATCACCTTCCCGGGCTCCCTGGACGACGTCGACGCCGCGCGCGCGGTGCGGCTCGCCGGTGGTGAACCGGTCGCCCTCTGGCACGCCGACCACGACCTGAAGGACGTCGACGCCGTCGTCCTGCCGGGTGGCTTCTCCTACGGCGACTACCTGCGCGCCGGCGCCATCGCCGCCCGGTCGCCGCTGATGGCCGACGTCGTGGCCGCGGCGGGCGACGGCATGCCGGTGCTGGGCATCTGCAACGGCTTCCAGGTGCTCTGCGAGGCCGGGCTGCTGCCGGGTGCGCTCACCCGCAACAGCCACCTGCACTTCCGCAACCGCGACCAGGTGCTCGTCGTGGAGCGCGCGGACACCGCCTGGACGCAGGACTACCGGCCCGGTCAGCGCATCGTCATCCCGGTCAAGAACGGCGAGGGACGCTACGTGGCCGCCGACGCCGACCTCGACCGCCTCGAGGGCGAGGGGCGCGTCGTCTTCCGCTACGCCGGGGGCAACCCGAACGGCTCCAGCCGGGACATCGCGGGCGTGACGAGCGAGAACGGCCGCGTCGTGGGGCTCATGCCGCACCCCGAGCACGCGATCGAGGACCTCACCGGGCCGTCGACCGACGGGCTCGGCTTCTTCACCAGCGTCCTGAAGGCGGTCGTCGCAGCGTGAGCGAGTCAGCAACCGCGGGCCTCTCCGACCTCGACACCGGCCCCGGCCGGCTGCAGCACCGGCTCGACACCGTCGACCTCGCCGCGCGCACGCCGGACGACGAGCAGCCCTACGCCGAGCTGGGCCTGAAGGCCGACGAGTACGCCCGGATCAAGGACATCCTCGGCCGCCGCCCCACGACGGCGGAGCTGGCGATGTACTCGGTCATGTGGAGCGAGCACTGCTCCTACAAGTCCAGCAAGGTCCACCTGCGCCGCTTCGGCGACCTCCCGGAGAGCGACGCGCTGCTGGTCGGCATCGGCGAGAACGCGGGCGTGGTCGACGTCGGCGACGGCTACGCGGTCACCTTCAAGGTCGAGTCGCACAACCACCCGAGCTACGTGGAGCCCTACCAGGGCGCGGCCACCGGCGTGGGCGGCATCGTCCGCGACATCCTCACCATGGGCGCCCGCCCCGTCGCCGTCATGGACTCGCTGCGGTTCGGCCGCGCCGACGCCGCCGACACCGCCCGCGTGCTGCCCGGCGTCGTCGCCGGGGTGGGGGGCTACGGCAACTGCCTCGGGCTGCCCAACATCGGCGGCGAGGTCCTCTTCGACGACTGCTACGCGGGGAACCCGCTGGTCAACGCGCTGTGCGTCGGCGTGATGAAGCACGAGGACGTCCGGCTGGCCAAGGCCGAGGGCGTGGGCAACAAGGTGATCCTGTTCGGCGCCCGCACCGGCGGCGACGGCATCGGCGGCGTCTCCGTCCTCGCGTCCGAGACCTTCGACGCCGAGGGCCCGGCCAAGCGGCCGAGCGTGCAGGTCGGCGACCCGTTCACCGAGAAGCTGCTCATCGAGGCGTGCCTGGAGATCTTCGCCCAGGACCTCGTCACCGGCATCCAGGACCTCGGCGGCGCCGGGCTCTCCTGCGCGACCTCCGAGCTGGCCAGCGCCGGCACCGGCGGGATGCACGTCGACCTCGACGCCGTCCCGCTGCGGGACACCACCCTGACGCCCGCCGAGATCCTGATGAGCGAGTCGCAGGAGCGCATGTGCGCGATCGTCGAGCCGGGCAAGGTCGATGCGTTCCTCGCCGTCTGCGCGAAGTGGGACGTCCTCGCCACCGTCATCGGTGAGGTCACCGACGGCGACCGGCTCACGGTCGACTGGCGCGGCGAGCGGATCGTCGACGTCCCGCCGCGCACCGTGGCCCACGAGGGACCGGTCTACGAGCGCCCGATGCGGCGTCCCGCCGACCTCGACGCCCTCCAGGCCGACGACGCAGCGCGGCTGCCCCGGCCGGCCACCGCCGCCGAGCTCGAGGCCCACTGGCTGGCCGTCGTCAGCAGCCCGGACGGCGCGGACAAGACCTGGGTCACCGAGCAGTACGACCGCTACGTCCGCGGCAACACCGTGCTGGCCCAGCCCGACGACGCAGGCGTCGTGCGGATCGACGAGGAGTCCCACCGCGGCATCGCGCTGTCGCTGGACGGCAACGGTCGCTACGCGCGCCTGGACCCCTACACCGGCGCCCGGCTCAACCTCGCCGAGGCCTACCGCAACGTCGCCGTCTCGGGCGCGAAGCCCCTGGCGGTCACCAACTGCCTCAACTTCGGCTCCCCGGAGAACCCCGAGGTGATGTGGCAGTTCGCCGAGGCCGTCCGCGGCCTGGCCGACGGCTGCCGCGAGCTGGGCCTGCCGGTCACCGGCGGCAACGTCAGCCTCTACAACCAGACCGGCGACGTCGCCATCAACCCGACGCCGGTCATCGGGGTGCTCGGGGTGCACGAGGACGTCCGCACCCGGGTGTCCTCCGGCTGGCGGGCCGCGGGGGAGACGGTGCTGCTCCTCGGCGAGACGCGGCCGGAGTTCGGCGGCTCGGCCTGGGCGTCGGTCGTGCACGGTCACCTCGGCGGGCGGCCGCCGGCGGTGGACCTGGCGGCCGAGAAGGCGCTCGGCGAGCTCCTGGCCGCGCTGGCCCGTGAGGGGCTGATCGGGTCGGCCCACGACCTCGCCGACGGCGGGCTCGCCCAGGCGCTGGCCGAGTCGGCCCTGCGCCACGGCGTCGGTGCCCGCCTGGAGCTGGGGGAGGACCCGTTCACCGCGCTGTTCAGCGAGTCGACGGCGCGCGTCGTC
The DNA here is from genome assembly GCF_021698995.1 of Blastococcus sp. KM273129. NCBI lineage: Bacteria > Bacillati > Actinomycetota > Actinomycetes > Geodermatophilales > Geodermatophilaceae > Blastococcus > Blastococcus sp. KM273129. The sequence goes on from NZ_SSXB01000130.1 coordinate 4,214, forward strand.
GTCACCACCACCGACCCCGGCGGGGTGAAGACCACCGCGCGCTGGGCCGGTGTGCCGGTCACCGAGCTCGGGACGACCGGCGGCGACGCGCTGGCGGTCGAGGGGCTGGCCGCGCTGCCGCTGGACGAGCTGCGGGCCACCTGGAGCGCCACCCTGCCGGCGCTGTTCGGGGCGCCCGAGGACGCCGTCGGCACGGTCCCGGCGGGCACCGTCCCCACCTCCTGATGCCGGCGCCCATCCCGGCCGACGAGCTGCGGGCCGCGGTCGACCCGGCGCGGGCCTGGCTGGCGGGGGAGGCCGGGCAACCGCCGCGAGCGGTGCTGGGGGCGGCGGTGAAGACCAGCGCGCGGTGGCTGGCCCAGCAGGTGCCCGGCCGCTCCGTGGAGCTCCGCGTGCCGCCGCACGTCGCCGTGCAGTGCATCGAGGGGCCGCGGCACACCCGGGGCACCCCGCCCAACGTGGTGGAGACCGACGCGGCCACCTGGCTGCGGCTGGCCACCGGGCAGGTGACGTGGGACGAGGCGCTGGCCGAGGGCAAGGTCAGCGCGAGCGGCAACCGGGCCGATCTCGCCCCCCACCTGCCGCTGAGCCCGCTGAGGTGACCGACGCCCCCGCCCGCGGGTCGCGGACGGGGGCGTCGGGGCAGAGCGGGGCGATCAGCCGAACAGCGCGCTGGCCGCCTTGATGGTGTTGTAGAGCCCGTAGGCCAGCGGGACGCCGACCAGGGCCCAGGCGAAGGCGACCAGGCCCACCGGGGTGTGCGTGGTGGGCTGCTCGCCGGTGCGCGGCGCGGGAGTGCTCATCGGACGTTGCTCCGTTCGGGCTCGGCGGCAGCGGTCGGGACATCGGTGGGCTTGGGCTCCCACCACTTCTCGGCGACCGGCTTGATCAGCAGGTTCGCCACGAAACCGACGGCCAGCAGCCCGACCATGATGAACAGGGCGGGCCGGTAGTCGCCGGCGACGAGCTGACCGGGGGTGCCCTGGAGGTCGAGGACACCGTTGACGATCAGCGGGCCGACGATGCCGGCGGCCGCCCAGGCGGTCAGCAGGCGGCCGTGGATGGCACCCACCTGGTAGGTGCCGAACAGGTCGCGGAGGTACGCCGGGACCGTCGCGAAGCCACCGCCGTAGAAGGACAGGATCACGGCGGCGCAGAGGACGAAGATCCAGGTCGCGGTGCTGCCGACCGTGGCCAGCAGGACGTAGAAGACCATGCCGACGCCGAGGTAGACCATGTAGATCGGCTTGCGCCCGATGTAGTCCGACGTGGACGACCACACGATCCGGCCGGCCATGTTGAACAGCGACAGCAGGCCGACGAACCCGGCCGCGGTCGCGGCGAGGACCGTGGAGGTGTCGCCCTCCCGGAAGAAGTCCTGGATCATCGGCGCCGCCTGCTCGAGGATGCCGATGCCGGCGGTCACGTTGCAGAACAGCACGGTCCACAGCAGCCAGAACTGCGGCGTCCTGATGGCGTTGTTCGCCGAGACGTTCTCGGTCGTGACCAGGGACTTCGCCTTGACGGTCGACGGGTCGAAGCCGTCGGGCCGCCAGTTGGCCGCGGGCACCCGGACGATGAACGCACCGAACATCATGAAGACCAGGTAGATCAGGCCGAGGGTCAGGAACAGGCCCGCGACGGCGTTGCCGCTGGGCACCGTGCCGGCGACGGCCGGGTCGTAGTTCGGGTCGTACCAGTTCATCAGCTGGCGGGACAGCGGCGACGCGATGAGCGCGCCACCGCCGAAGCCCATGATCGCCATGCCGGTGGCCAGGCCCGGGCGGTCGGGGAACCACTTGATCAGCGTGGAGACCGGCGAGATGTAGCCGATGCCCAGGCCGATGCCGCCGAGGAAGCCGTAGCCGAGGTAGAGCAGCCAGAGCTGGTTGGTGTAGATGCCCAGCGAGCCGACGAGGAAGCCGCTCACCCAGAAGACGGCCGAGGTGAACATCGCGGCGCGCGGCCCGTTCTTGTCCACCCAGGTGCCGAAGACGGCGGCGGAGAGACCGAGCATGACGATGGCGATCGAGAAGATGATGCCGATCGCGGTGAGGCTCGCGTCGAAGTGCTCGACCAGCGCCGTCTTGTAGACGCTGGTCGCGTACGCCTGGCCGATGCACAGGTGCACGGCGAGCGCCGCCGGCGGGATGAGCCAGCGGTTGAAGCCCGGCTTGGCGACGATGCGGTCGCGAGCCAGGAAGGCGGGTACTGCCACGGGGACAACCTCCGGGGACGGGACCGGTACGGCCGGTTGGACGCGACCGGGACGCGCCCGATGCTCTGTGATCTGGGTCGCTATCGCGTGGGACCGTACGTGGTGTGCGAGCAGATTGCGCGTTCAACAGGCTGCTGTGACCGGGGTGTGACTCACCGTTCATGGCCGGGACGGCCCCGAGTCGCGTGCCGGGGTGGGCCCTAGGCTTCGTCACATGGCGTACGAGGTGCGAGGTGTGGTGGCCCGCGGCAAGGGCGAGCCGGTGACGGTGGAGACGATCGTGGTGCCGGATCCCGGCCCCGGCGAGGCGGTCGTGGACGTGCAGGCGTGCGGGGTCTGCCACACCGATCTGCACTACCGCGAGGGCGGGATCAACGACGACTTCCCGTTCCTGCTCGGC
>NZ_SSXB01000014.1:0-104543 GCF_021698995.1 Blastococcus sp. KM273129
GCTGGTGGGCGGCGATCCCCCGCCGGCTCGGCCGCGCCCGCACCTCCACGGTGGTGCTCGCCGTGCTCTTCGTCGCGGTCTTCGCGCTGTGGCTCAACGTCAAGCCGCCGGCGCCCGGCGCCACCCCGCCGGCCGAGGACACCGCCGTCACCGAGCCCACCGCGCCGACGGGACCGACGGAGACCGGGCCGACGGAGACCGGGCCGACGGAACCGGGGGAACCGACCGAGGAGCCGGGGCCGACGACGACGCCCGTGCCGACCACCCGCCCGACCTCACCGACCACCAGCGCGCCCTCGTCCCCGGACGGGGACGGGACCGGCACCACGACCACCGTCCCGGAGACCACCGCGCCGGTGCCGACCGGCGGCGCGGGCGGGGAGACGGCACCCGGCTCGTAGCCGGTGGGGCCGGTGTTTCACGTGGGACATCGCCCCGGTGCGGGGGCGGGCGCGCGGTGTGCGCACGGGCGTCCTACGATCACGTCGGCTCCTGAGAGGCAGCGCGAAGCACCTGGCTGGCTGCCCGGCAACCTCGACTCCGTCCGAGGTGCTCCAGGGGAAGAGCCGGCCGGCCGGCGCCCCGCCCCCGGCAAGGACGGAGTTCCCGTGCGCCGCGGGATCTCCCGCGAGCGAAGGAGACGGCGCATGACCGACCCGCAGAGCTGGAGCTTCGAGACCCGGCAGATCCACGCCGGCACCAGCCCCGACCCGGCCACCGGCGCCCGCGCGCTGCCGATCTACGCCACCACCGCGTACCAGTTCCGGGACACCCAGCACGCTGCCGACCTCTTCGCGCTGGCGGAGATGGGCAACATCTACACGCGGATCATGAACCCGACGCAGGACGCGCTGGAGCAGCGCGTCGCGTCGCTGGAGGGCGGCGTCGCGGCGCTCGCGGTCGCCTCCGGCCAGGCCGCGGAGACCCTCGCGATCCTCAACCTGGCCGAGGCCGGCGACCACGTCGTCGCCTCCGCCTCGCTGTACGGGGGCACCTACAACCTGCTGCACCACTCGCTGCCGAAGATGGGCATCACCGTCTCCTTCGTCGAGGACCCCGACGACCCGGAGAACTGGCAGTCACTGGTGCAGGAGAACACCCGGGCGTTCTTCGCCGAGTCGATCGGCAACCCCAAGGGCGACGTCCTCGACATCGAGACCGTCGCCGGCGTCGCGCACCGCAACGGCGTGCCGCTGATCGTCGACAACACCATCGCCACCCCGTACCTCGTGCGGCCGCTGGAGCACGGCGCCGACGTCGTCGTCCACTCGGCGACCAAGTACCTGGGCGGCCACGGCACGGTGATCGCCGGGCTCATCGTCGACGGCGGCTCGTTCGACTGGACCGGCGGCCGGCACCCGATGTTCACGACGGCCGACCCGACGTACCACGGCGTCGTCTACGCCGACCTCGGCGCACCGGCGTTCGCGCTGAAGGCGCGGGTGCAGCTGCTGCGCGACCTGGGGCCGGCGGTCTCCCCCTTCAACGCCTTCCTGGTGGTGCAGGGCATCGAGACGCTGTCGCTGCGCATGGAGCGGCACGTGCAGAACGCCCAGCGGGTGGCCGAGTTCCTCGAGGCCCACGACGCCGTCGACCGGGTCAACTACCCGGGCCTGCCCTCCTCGCCGTGGCACGCGGCGCAGCAGAAGTACGCGCCGAAGGGGGCCGGTGCCGTGCTCACCTTCGAGCTGCACGGCGGCGTGGAGGCCGGCAAGCGGTTCGTGGAGGCCCTGGAGCTGCACAGCCACGTCGCCAACATCGGCGACGTGCGCAGCCTGGTCATCCACCCGGCCTCGACGACGCACTCGCAGCTGACCCCGGAGGAGCAGCTGACCACCGGCGTCACCCCGGGCCTGGTGCGGCTCGCCGTGGGCCTGGAGGGGATCGAGGACATCCTCGCCGACCTGGAGGCCGGGTTCCGCGCCGCCAAGTCCGCCTGACGTGGGCGGGTGGGTCGAGGGGGATCCGGCGGGCGACCGGCGGTTCCTCGACCTGCCCGCCGCCTTCGAGCTGGAGCGCGGCGGGACCCTGCCCGGGATCCGGGTCGCCTACGAGACCTGGGGGACGCTCGCCCCGGGCGGCGGCAACGCCGTCCTGGTCGAGCACGCGCTGACCGGTGACAGCCACGTCGTCGGCCCGGCCGGCCCCGGCCACCCGACGCCCGGCTGGTGGGGCGGCGTGGTGGGCCCCGGCGCGGCCCTGGACACCGACCGCTTCTTCGTCGTCTGCGCGAACGTCCTCGGCGGCTGCCAGGGCACGACCGGGCCGTCGTCGGCGGCGCCGGACGGCCGGCCGTGGGGCGCGCGGTTCCCCGAGGTGACCGTCGGGGACCAGGTGCGCGTCGAGGCCGCGCTCGCCGACGCGCTCGGCGTCCAGCGGTTCGCCGCCGTCGCCGGGGGCTCGATGGGCGGCATGCGGGCGCTGGAGTGGGCGGTGCGGTTCCCCGGCCGGGTGGGGGCGCTGTTCTTCCTCGCCTCGACCGCCGTCGCCTCGGCCGACCAGATCGGCACCCAGACGACGCAGCAGGCCGCGGTGCGGGCCGACCCCCGCTGGCGGGACGGCGGCTACCCGCTGGACGACCCGCCGGTGGCGGGGCTGGACGTCGCCCGGCGGATCGCCCACCTCACCTACCGCAGCGCGGACGAGCTGGAGGCGCGCTTCGGCACCCGGCTGCAGGAGGACGGCCGCTTCGCCGTCGCCTCCTACCTTCAGCACCACGGGGCCAAGCTCGCCGGGCGCTTCGACGCCGGCAGCTACGTCGTGCTCACCCAGGCGATGAACAGCTGGGACGTCGGCCGGGGCCGCGGCGGGGTGGAGGCGGCGCTGGCCGGGGTGACCGCCCGGGCGCTGGTCGCAGGCGTGGACAGCGACCGGCTGTACCCCGTGGCGCAGCAGCAGCGGGTGGCCGACGCCCTCGGCGTCCCGCTGCGGCTGATCCGCTCCCCCTACGGCCACGACGGTTTCCTCGTCGAGACGGCCGAGGTCGACGCGCTGCTGCGCGAGCTGCTGGCGGGCTGAGGCGCCCCGATCCGTCGCACCCCCGGGCCAGGATGGTGCCGTGCCCGCACCGACGGACCTGCCGATGCTGCCGTTCGCCGACCAGCCCGCCCTGGAGGCCTGGCTGGAGGCCGAGCACGCCACGGCTCCAGGCCTGTACGTGCAGATCGCCCGCAAGGGCTCGGGCATCCGGTCGGTCACCAGCGCGGAGGTCGTCGAGGCGGCGCTGTGCTTCGGGTGGATCGACGGGCGCGGCCTGCGACTGGACGACAGCTACCACCTGCTGCGGCTCACCCCGCGCCGCCCGCGGAGCGTCTGGTCGCAGAAGAACGTCGCCACCGTGGAGCGGCTGACCGCCGAGGGGCGGATGCGCCCGGCCGGCCTCGCGGCGGTCGAGGCGGCGCGCGCCGACGGCCGTTGGGCCCGCGCCTACCCCGGCCCGGCCACCGCCACCGTGCCCGACGACCTCGCGGCGGCGCTGGCCGCCGAGCCGGGGGCACGGGACGCGTTCGACGCCCTCGGCGGGCAGGACCGCTTCGCGATCCTCTTCCGGGTGCACACCGCCGCCACCCCGGCCGGCCGGGCGAAGCGGATCGCCGCCGCGGTGCGGGCGCTCACCGAGGGCCGTGGCGGGCGCTGAGCGGGCCACGGGCGAGACTGGCCGGGTGGACGACGACCTCCTGGCGCTGCGCGAGGGCTGCACCCGCTCGCTGACGGGGCACGGCGCGTGGCGGCCGGCCGACCTGCTGGCCACGGTCCCGGCGGACGCCGCGCCGGACCGGTACGGGGAGGGCGGGGTGGTGGCCGAGCTGGAGGCCGAGGTGGCGGAGCTGCTCGGGCTGCCCGCGGCGGTGTACCTGCCCAGCGGCGTCATGGCCCAGCAGGCGGCGCTGCGGGTGCACGCGGACCGGAGCGGTCGGCGTACCGTCGTCTGCCACCCGGAGAGCCACCTGATCCGGCACGAGGAGCAGGCGTTCGAGCGGCTGCACGGCATGGTGCTGCGCCCGGCGGGCGACCGGTACCGCCTGCTGCTGCGCGCCGACCTCGACGCCGTCGCCGAGCACCCCGCCGCGCTGCTGGTGGAGCTGCCCCAGCGCGACCTCGGGGGCCCGATCCCGGCGTGGGAGGACCTCACGGCGCAGGTGGCCTGGGCCCGGGAGCGCGGGGCGGCCGCGCACCTGGACGGTGCCCGGCTGTGGGAGGCCGCGGCCGGCTACGACCGCCCGCCGGCCGAGATCGCCGGGCTGTTCGACACCGCGTACGTCAGCTTCTACAAGGGCATCGGGGCGCTCGCCGGCTGCTGCCTGGCCGGCCCGGCCGACGTGGTCCAGGAGGTCCGCGAGTGGCGCCGCCGCCTGGGCGGCACGCTGTTCGGCCTCTGGCCCGCGGCGGCCTCGGCGCTGGCCTGCCTGCGCCGGCGGCTGCCCCTGATGCCCGCCTACCTGGCGCGCGCCCGCGAGATCGCCGGCGCGGTGCGCGACCTGCCGGGCGTCACCGTCGTCCCCGACCCGCCGCAGACGCCGATGCTGCACCTGCTGCTCCGCACCACCCCGGACGCGTTCACCACGGCCGCCCGGCGGCTGGCCGCCGACGAGGGCCTGTGGACCTGGCCGCAGGCGGCGGTCACCGGCGACCCGGGCGCCGTGCGGGTGGAGCTGCCGGTGGGCGACGCGACGCTGGCGCTGACCGTCGAGGAGGCGCGGTCGGCGATCGCCGCCCTGGCCGGGAGGTCCTGACGGCCGGGCGCTAGCGTCGGCGACCATGGGCTTCGACGTCGCCGCGCTCCGCTCCTGCTTCCCGTCGCTGGCCGGCGGCACCGCGCACTTCGACGGCCCGGGCGGGACCCAGGTGCCCGAGGCGGTGGGCCGGGCGGTCGCCGCGACGCTGACCGCGCCGATCAGCAACCGCGGCTCGGTCACCGCCGCCGAGCGGCTCGCCGACGAGACGGTGCTGGGCGCGCGCTCGGCGGTGGCCGACCTGCTCGGCGTCGAGCCGGGCGGCGTCGTCTTCGGGCGCAGCGCCACCGCGCTCACCTTCGACCTGGCCCGCACGCTGGCCGCCGGCTGGGGCCCGGGGGACGAGGTCGTGGTCACCCGGCTGGACCACGACGCCAACATCCGGCCGTGGGTGGTCGCCGCGGAGGCCGCCGGCGCGACGGTGCGGTGGGCGGCGTTCGACCCCGCCACGGGCGAGCTGACCGCCGACGACGTCGCCGCCGTGCTCTCCGACCGCACACGCCTGGTGGCGGTCACCGGGGCGTCCAACCTGATCGGCACGCGGCCGCCGATCGAGGAGATCGCCGGGCGGGTGCACGCGGCGGGTGCGCTGCTCGTCGTCGACGGCGTGCACCTCACCGCCCACGCGCCGGTCGACGTCCCCGCGCTCGGTGCCGACGCCTACCTCTGCTCGCCGTACAAGTTCCTCGGGCCGCACTGCGGCGTCCTGGCCGCCGACCCCGCGCTGCTGGAGACGCTGCACCCGGCGAAGCTGCTGCCCAGCTCGGACGCCGTGCCCGAGCGCTACGAGCTCGGCACGCTGCCCTACGAGCTGCTGGCCGGGACGACCGCCGCCGTGGACTTCCTCGCCGCGCTGGGCGACGGCGGCAGCCGCCGGGAGCGGCTGGTCACGGCGATGACCGCGATCGAGGAGCACGAGGACCGGCTGCGCGAGCGGCTGGAGGCGGGGCTCGCCGGGCTGCCCGGGGTGCGGCTGTGGTCGCGGGCGGCGCACCGCACGCCGACGCTGCTGCTCACCTTCGAGGCGGGCGAGGCCGCCGACGCCTACCGCTTCCTCGCCGCGCGGGGCGTCAACGCGCCGGCGGGCTCGTTCTACGCGATCGAGGCGAGCCGGTGGCTCGGGCTCGGCGACACCGGCGGGCTGCGGGTGGGCCTGGCGCCCTACAGCGACGCCGACGACGTCGACCGGCTGCTCGCCGGCCTGCGGGAGTGGCTCGCCCGCTGACCCCTAGGGCATCCCGTCGCCGGGGAGGTGACCGGCCGACGGGAGGGGGCGGCGCACGACGGGCCGGACCTTGCGCGCCTCGGGGAGCCGCTCGGAGTAGGCGGCCGCGTTCCCGCGGATGTGCAGCAGGTCGTCGTCGGTCGCCTCGCGGACCACCTTGGCGGGGACGCCGGCGATCACCGACCGCGGGGGGAACTGCTTGCCCTGGGTCACCACGGCCCCGGCGGCCACGATCGACCCGGTGCCGATGTGCGCCCCGTTCATGACGACGCTGCCCATGCCGACGAGCACCTCGTCGTCGATCCGGGCCCCGTGCAGCACGACGCGGTGCCCGACCGTCACGTCCCGGCCCACCACCAGCGGGAAGCCCGGGTCGGAGTGCAGCGTGCACCCGTCCTGGACGTTGGAGCCGGCCCCGATCTCGATCGTCTCCTGGTCGGCCCGGGCCACGGCGCCGTACCAGATGCTCGCGCGCGGGCCCATGGTGACCGCGCCCACCACGACGGCGGTCGGCGCGACGAAGGCCTCGTCGTCGATCCTGGGCGCCCCGAAGGGCAGTTCCGCGATGTAGTTGTCCGCCACGCCCTCAGCACAGCACAGCCCCGCACGAGGCGCACGCAGCGGATCCTCGGCAGACTCCCTGCATGCCCGCCGCACCGCTGCCCCCGCTGCCCACGTCGATCGTCGGCAGCCTGCCCCAGCCGGACTGGCTGATCGACCGCGACCGCCTCGCCCACCAGTTCCCGCCCCGGGTGCGGGCCGCCGAGCTGTGGCGCATCCCGCCGGAGCTCCTCGCCGGCGCGCAGGACGACGCGACCCTGCTCGCGATCCGGTCGCAGGAGGAGGCGGGGCTCGACATCGTCACCGACGGCGAGATCCGGCGCGAGTCCTACTCCAACCACTTCGCGACGGCGCTCAGCGGCGTGGACGTCGACCAGCCCGGGACCATCCTCAACCGGTCCGGCAAGCCGATCCCGGTGCCGCGGGTCGTCGGCGACATCCGCCGGCCGGCCCCGGTCCAGGCCGACGACGTCCGCTTCCTGCGCGCCCACACCGACCGGGCCGTGAAGATCACCGTCCCCGGCCCGTTCACGATGGCCCAGCAGGCCCAGGACGAGCACTACGGCGACGGCCGGTCGCTGGCCCTTGCCTACGCCGACGTCGTCCGTGCCGAGATCGCCGACCTGTTCGCCGCCGGCGCCGACATCGTGCAGATCGACGAGCCGTGGCTGCAGGCCCGGCCCGAGGTGGCCCGGGAGTACGGCGCGGAGGCGGTGACCCGTGCCGTCGAGGGCGCCCCCGGGCCGGTGCACCTGCACCTGTGCTTCGGCTACGCGGCGATGGTCTCCGAGCGGCCCGAGGGCTACTCGTTCCTGCCGGAGCTCGCCGACACCCCCGTGGACACGGTCGCCGTGGAGACCGCGCAGTCGCACCTCGACCCGGCCACGCTGCGCCCGCTGCGGGGCAAGGGCATCGCGCTCGGCGTCCTCGACCTCTCCACCGAGGAGGTGGAGACGCCGGAGACGGTGGCCGACCGGGTGCGGCGCGCGCTCGAGGACGTCGACGTCGACCGGCTGGTGCTCACCAGCGACTGCGGGCTGAAGTACCTGTCCCGGGCCTCCGCCGCCGGCAAGATGCGCTCCCTGGCCCGGGCCGCGGAGGTCCTGCGCACCGAGCTCTAGATCAAGCCGTGGGCGTGCACCGCGTCGGCCACCTGCAGGAAGCCCGCCACGTTGGCGCCCAGGACGAGGTCGCCCGGTGAGCCGTACTCGTCGGCGGTCTCGTGGCAGCGGGCGTGGATGTCGCGCATGATCTCCTCGAGCCGGGCCTCGCTGTGCTCGAAGGTCCAGCGGTCGCGGGACGCGTTCTGCTGCATCTCCAGCGCGGAGGTCGCCACCCCGCCGGCGTTGGCCGCCTTGCCCGGGGCGAAGGCGATGCCGGCGTCGCGGAAGGCCTTCACCGCCGACGGGGTCGCCGGCATGTTGGCGCCCTCCACCACGTACCGGCAGCCGTTGCGGGCCAGGGTCGCCGCGGCGTCGCCGTCGAGCTCGTTCTGCGTGGCGCTGGGGATCGCCACGTCGCAGGGGACGTCCCAGATGCTCCCGTCCGGCACGAAGCTCGCCGAGCCGCGGCGCTCGGCGTAGTCGGAGATCCGGCCGCGCTCGACCTCCTTCACCTGCTTGAGCAGGTCGAGGTCGATGCCCTTCTCGTCGACCACGTAGCCGCCGGAGTCCGAGCAGGCGACGACGGTGCCGCCGAGCTGGTGGACCTTCTCGATGCCGTACACCGCCACGTTGCCCGAGCCGCTGACCACGACCCGGCGGCCGTCGAAGGACTCGCCCCGCACCCGCATCATGGCGTCGGCGAAGAAGGCGGCCCCGTACCCGGTGGCCTCGGTGCGCACCAGCGCACCGCCCCAGCCCAGGCCCTTGCCGGTGAGGACGCCGGACTCGTAGCGGTTGGTGATGCGCTTGTACTGGCCGAACAGGTAGCCGATCTCGCGCGCCCCGACGCCGATGTCACCGGCGGGGACGTCGGTGTACTCCCCCAGGTGCCGGTAGAGCTCGGTCATGTACGACTGGCAGAACCGCATGACCTCGGCGTCCGACCGCCCCTTGGGGTCGAAGTCCGCGCCGCCCTTGCCCCCGCCGATGGGCATGCCGGTGAGCGCGTTCTTGAAGATCTGCTCGAACCCGAGGAACTTGACGATGCCCAGGTTCACCGAGGGGTGGAAGCGCAGGCCGCCTTTGTAGGGCCCCAACGCGGAGTTGAACTCGACCCGGAAACCGCGGTTGATCCAGACCTCGCCGCGGTCGTCCTGCCACGGCACCCGGAAGATGATCTGCCGCTCCGGCTCGCAGATGCGCTCCACCGTCTTCATCTCGGTGTACTCGCGGTGCCGGCCGAGGACGACGGCCAGCGACTCCAGCACCTCGCGGACGGCCTGGTGGAACTCCGTCTCACCGGGGTTCCGGCGCAGCACCTCGTCGTAGATCGCGCGGACGGTCTCCGGTACCTCGCCACTCACCACGTGCCCCTCTCGCGCCGGTCGCTCATCACGCGCAACGTACGTCGCTCGCTCGGGGGTCGCGGAACGGGGTCGGGCGGTAGGTCGTCAGCCGGTGGGGCGGACGCCGAACCGGAAGCCGCCCTGGTCGACCGTGGTCACCGCCAGCGGCGTCCCGTAGGTGCGGGCGTGCACGATCATCCCGTTGCCGATGTACAGCGCGACGTGGCTGATCGGCGAGTAGTAGAAGACCAGGTCGCCGGGCTGGAGCTCGCCGCGGGAGAGCGGCGGGCCGATCTTCGACTGGCCGCCGCTGGTGCGCGGCAGGGTGATGCCGGCGGCGGCGTAGGCGTAGGACGTCAGCCCCGAGCAGTCGAAGGCGTCCGGACCGGTGGCGCCGCGCCGGTAGGGGGCGCCGACCTGGGCGAGCGCCACCTGGATGGCGGTCGCCGCGGCGCTACCGGGCGCGACCGGCAGCTCGGCGACCGACGGCGCCGCCAGGCGGGGCCCGGCGACCATGGTGGAGACCCGGTCCTGCTCGGCCGCGGAGAGCCGGGCGTAGTCCGACTGGTACTCGACGGCGCGCCGCTCCACCTCGGCCTGCTGGGCCTGCAGCTCGGTGAGGCCCGCCTGGGCGGTGGCGGCGGCCTGGTCGGCGGCGGCCTGGGCCTCGTCGGCGGCGGCGCGGGCCGCGGCGACCTGCGCGATGACCGAGTTGGTGTGCGTGGCGATCATGTCCAGCGTCGTCATCTGCTGGACGAGCTCGCCCGCGGAGTCGCTGGTGAGGAATGCGGCGACCCGCGACTGCGCCTGACCGGTGAAGCTGCTCTGCACGATCGCCCGGATCTGCGGCTCGTGGACGGCGAGCGCCTCGCGCGCGGCACGGGCCTGCTCGGCGGCGGCCACGGCGGCCTGCTGGTGCGCTGCGACGATCTCCTCGGCCTCGTGGACCTGTGCCTCGATGACCGTCAGCTGCTGGGCCGCCTCCGCCATCCGCTCCGCCGCCTCGGCCACCGTGCCGGGGTCGGCGGAGGCCGCGGTCGGGGGGAGGACCGCCGTCGCCGCCGCCAGCACCGCGGCGCCGACCGTCAGGACGGCGCGCGTGCGGCGTCGGGGAGTCGTGCGCTGCGCCTGCACCCTGGCCTCCGATCACCTGCGCCCGGGCCCGGGGAAGGGGCCACGACCATGCGCGTCAGCACCGAACGTAGGGATCTCGCACCACGCGGTAGCGGGGGCGCGCGGGCCGGTGGACGCGGGTTGGTCCCGCCCGTCACACGGGTCCCAGGAGCGCGCCGCCTTCCCGGGCGGCTCAGCGTCGGCGGGGGCCGGCCGCGGTGCCGTCGGGCAGCCGGTCCGGCGCCAGGGGGACGAGGCGGTCGGCCACGGCGCCGGTGACGAGGGAGTAGACGACCTTGTGGGCGACGTCGACGACCCGGTCGCGGCGGGACCAGGTCCAGGGCGGCGCCCCGACGCCGGTGGCGTTCTCGAGCGTCTGGTCGGTGGCCAGCCGGACGGAGGCGTGCCAGGCCGACGCGCGCACGCCGCGCAGCCCGCTGGCGGCCCAGATGCCGCGCAGGGCACCGACGGCGGCGCCGGTGCCCCAGTGCATGAGGTGGTTGCGCACCGGCGGGCGGGCGGACCCGGGCAGCCGCCGGCCGGTGCCGAGCGCCGTCAGCGTGCGGGCGGGGACGTAGCTGTCCGGCCGCCCGGTCACGGCCTGCTCGAGCTTCTCCCCGAGGGTCATCACCGCGACCCCGGCGATCCCGGCAACAGCCCCCCGCACGGCAGCGCGTCCCATCACGGGAACCGCACTACCCCAGAGGTGACGTACTGGAACGGCCTCGCCGCAGGGACCCGGCGCGAGCGGAGCGAGCACCGGGGGGCGGCGAGGTCCTTCACCCGGCGAGGGGCTCCTGCACCTCGAGGGCGGCGAGCGCCTGGAAGTCGCGCAGGATGCCGGAGAGCTCCTCGGAGGTCCACGGCTCGCAGCAGTCGCAGCCGTCCTCGCGGAAGCTGACCAGGCCGATGGAGCCCCCTGCCTGGTCCTCGGCGATGGCGAGGTGACCGGCGGAGGGGTGGCGGTGGCAGGTGCAGCCGGCGGCGCAGAGGCCCAGGCCCCAGCCGGAGATGACGACGGTGTGCCCGTCGTCGCGGACCTTGCCCACCTGGAAGACGGACGGCTTGCGACTCCTGGTCACGGAGTCCTCCCCTCGACAGCCCCGTGGGAGCGGGGCTCGCGTGCGGTACCCGGTTTTCCGAGCCAGGGGATGTTTCGGCATCCGCCCGCTGTGGGTAAAGCCTCCTGCCAGCTCTGGTACCGCCACTGAGGGTAGTTCGACGCATACAGGTCGTCGCCGTCAGTTTCCGCCAGGGTGCCCGAGATCGACTTGGCGGAAGTGTGACGGAACGGCCCCGACCCGCCGGACCGGCCTCAGCTCGCCGGGCTGACGCTGCTCATGTTGAAGTCCGGGACCCGCAGCGCCGGCATCGCCGTCCGCGTGAACCAGTCGTTCCACTCCCGCGGGAGCGTGCGTTCGGTGACTCCTGCCTGCACCGCTCTGCCGAGCAGGTCGACCGGGGACTCGTTGAACCGGAAGTTGTTCACCGCGCCGGTCACCTCCCCGTTCTCCACCAGGAAGACCCCGTCGCGGGTGAGCCCGGTGAGCAGCAGGGTCTGCGGGTCCACCTCGCGGATGTACCAGAGGGTGGTGAGGAGCAGGCCCCGGTCGGTCGCGGCGACCATCTCCGCCTGCGTCGTCGTGGCGCCGGGCAGCTCGAGCAGGAGGTTGCCCACGGCGGCGGTGGCCGGCGCGGTGGTCCTCAGCGCCCACGACCGCGGCCGGACCAGGTCGGCCAGGACGCCGCCGGCGATCCAGTCCACCGCCGGCGTCGCCATGCCGTTGTCGAAGACCGAGGCGGCGCCCGAGGAGGCACCGACCACCTGGAACGGCGACGTCTCCAGCCCGGGGGCGTGCGGATCGCTGCGCAGGGTCAGCGGCAGGGTGGCCAGCCGCTCGCCGATGCGGTTGCCCCCACCGGTCCGGGCGAAGACGTTGCGGCCCTCGTCGGCGTCGCGCGCCTCCATCGTCCAGTAGAGGTAGATCATCAGGTCGGCGACGGCCGAGGGCGGCAGCAGCGTCTCGTAGCGGCCGGCCGGCAGCTCCACCTGCCGCTGCGACCAGGCGAGCTTCTGGCGGACGTCGGCGGTGAGATCGGCGACCGAGACGTCGCGGAAGTCGCGGGTGCCCGTGCCGGCCCAGACCGACCGGCCGAAGTCGGGTGTCTTGCCGTTGAGCTCCACCCGCCCCGAGGGCTGGTCGTGCCGCAGCCGCAGGCCGGTGGAGCTGCCCAGGTAGGTGGTGCGCATCGAGTGCTCGGCGAAGCCGAACAGCAGCTCGCCCCGGTCGCGGGCCTCGCCGAAGGCCTGGCCCAGCGCCGGCGCGAAGTCGGCGAACACCCCGATGGAGGTCTCCGCCGGGTCCGCGTCCCAGTCCCCGGCCCCGGGCGGGGCTCCGCCGTCGCGATCCGGGGCGATCAGCGGCATCGCGTCCTCGGCCGGGCCCGCATCCCGTGCGGCCTGCTCGCTGGCGGCCACCAGGGCGGCGACGTCGGGGGCGCCCGAGCGGCTCACCGTGCCCGCGGCCATCCCCGCGCCGCCGTCGACGAAGGAGATCACCACCACCGAGCGCGACCGCATCGCACCGTTGGTGGTCAGGCTGTTGGCGGCCCACCGCAGGTTCGCCTCGGCCCCCTCGACGACGATCGCCACCTGGCCGTCGGCGGTGGAGGCGGCCAGCGCCTCCTCGACGACGTCCTGCGGGCGCTGGAACCGGCTCATCGCCCGGCCTCCTCGACGGTGTTGAGGATGGTCACGCCCTCGAACAGGGCGGTGGGGCAGCCGTGGCTGACCGCCGCGGTCTGGCCCGGTTGCGCCTTGCCGCAGTTGAACGCCCCGCCCAGCACGTAGGTCTGCGGGCCACCGACCGCGCGCATGGCGCCCCAGAAGTCCGTCGTCGTCGCCTGGTAGGCGACGTCGCGGAGCTGCCCGGCGAGCCGGCCGCCCTCGATGCGGTAGAAGCGCTGGCCGGTGAACTGGAAGTTGTAGCGCTGCATGTCGATCGACCAGCTCTTGTCGCCGACGACGTAGATGCCGCGCTCGACCCCGGCGATGATCTCCTCGGTCGACGGCCCGTCCGGGGCGGGCTGCAGGGACACGTTGGCCATCCGCTGCAGGGGCACGTGGCCGGGCGAGTCGGCGTAGGCGCAGCCGTTGGAGCGGTCCATCCCGCCCAGCCGGGCCGTGTTCCGGTCCACCTGGTAGCCGACGAGGACGCCGTCCTCCACGATGTCCCACTGCTGCCCGGCGACGCCCTCGTCGTCCCAGCCGACCGTGGCCAGCCCGTGCAGGGCGGTGCGGTCGCCGGTGACGTCCATGATCGGCGAGCCGTACCGCAGCGAGCCCAGCTTGTCGGGCGTGGCGAACGACGTCCCCGCGTAGGCCGCCTCGTAGCCCAGCGCCCGGTCCAGCTCGGTGGCGTGCCCGATGGACTCGTGGATGGTCAGCCACAGGTTCGAGGGGTCGACGACGAGGTCGTAGCGGCCGGCCTGCACCGAGGGCGCCCTGGTCTTCTCGCGCAGCAGCTCGGGGATCTCCGCGAGCTCCGCGCGCCAGTCCCACCCGGTGCCGGTGAGGTACTCCCAGCCGCGGCCGGCCGGCGGGGCGAGCGTGCGCATGCTCTCGAAGGCACCGGTGGCCCGGTCGACGGTGAGCGCGGTCAGCTCGGGGTTGACGCGCACCCGCTGCTGCCGGGTGCGGGTGCCTGCGGTGTCGGCGTAGTACTTCTGCTCCTTGACCAGCATGCAGCCGGCCTGCACGTGCTCGACGCCGTCGCCGGCCAGCAGCTGCTCGGACAGCTCGGTGAGCAGCGCCGCCTTCTCGGCGTCGGGCACGGTGAACGGGTCGACGTCGTAGGCGGAGACGTACTCGGCGTCCGGGTACACCGGCTCGGGCGCCAGCTCCACGCGGTCGGAGTTGAGGGCGGCCGCCACCCGGGCCACCGCCACGGCCTCCTCGGCGAGCCGGACGGCCTCGGCCGCGGTGAGGACGACGCCCGCGGCGAACCCCCAGGTGCCCTCGAACACCACGCGGACGGCCAGCCCGAGGTCCTCGCCGTCGGTGAACGCCTCGGGCCGGGCATCGCGCAGGTTGATCGTCTGCGTGCGGATGCGCTCGACCCGGAGGTCGGCGTGCGAGCAGCCCAGGTCCAGCGCGCGGGTCAGCGCGGCGTCGGTCAGCGCGGTGAGCGGGAGCGCGAGGAAGGTCTCGTCGATCGTGCGGGTTCCTGGCACGCCGCCTGTCTACCAGCGCCCGCGCCCAGGGGTGAGCCGGGAAGCCGGGGGTAAGCGCCTGCGCATGGACCCGGCGGCGGACGACGTGACCATGACCTTCGGCGGCAACGCCACGATGCTGCTGCACATCGGTGGGTTCACCCTGCTCACCGACCCGAACTTCCTGCACCGCGGCCAGCGCGCGCACCTCGGCTACGGGTTGCGCAGCAAGCGGCTCACCGACCCGGCGCTGCTGCCCACCCAGCTGCCCGAGCTCGACGGCATCCTGCTCTCGCACATGCACGGCGACCACTGGGACCGGATCGCCACGCGGTCGCTGCCGAAGGAGACGCCCGTCGTCACGACGCCGGAGGCGGCGGGGTGCCTGGCCGACCGCGGCTTCACCGGCACCGCGGACCTGCGCCCGTGGCAGACGCACACCTTCGCCCGTGACGACGGGGAGCTCCGGGTGACGGCGGTGCCGGGGGTGCACGGCCCGGGCCCGCTGGCCCGGGTGCTGCCGCAGGTGATGGGCAGCGTGCTGGAGCTGGTGCGCGACGGCACGGTGACCTGGCGCGGCTACATCAGCGGCGACACCCTCTACCGGCCGTTCCTGGGCCAGGTGCTGGAGCGCTGCGGCCCGCTGGACGTCGTCATCCCGCACCTGGGCGGCACCAAGGTGCTGGGCGTCACCGTCACCATGGACGGCCGGCAGGGCGCGGACCTGGTGGAGCTGCTGAAGCCGCCGGTGACCGTGCCGGTGCACTACGACGACTACGCGGTGTTCACCTCGCCGCTGGGCGACTTCGTCGCCGAGGTGGCCCGGCGCCGGCTGCCGGGCACGGTGCGGCCCGCTCACCGCGGGGAGACGATCAGCCTCCGCGCATGACCGGGCGATCCCGGGCACTGCTGGCCGCCGACGCGGGGGCAGCCTGGTGGACCACGCGGCGGGTCCCGCACGGCGAGCTCGTCGTCAACCGCGTGCCTCAGCCCGCGGCGAGCCGGGCGGCCCGCTCGGCGACGTCGGCGCGCAGGGCCGAGGCGTCGACGGTGGTCGAGGCGCCGTCCCGGACGACGGGGCGGCCACCCACCCAGACGTCGCGCACGTGCCGCCCGGCCCCGGACCAGACCAGGTGGGCCAGCACGTCGGCGGGGTCGCCGACCGGCTCGAAGACCAGGTCGCGGGTGTCGACGTGCACCAGGTCGGCCCGCCGGCCGACGGCGAGCTGCCCGAGGTCCGGCCGGCCGATCGCGTCGGCGGCACCGCCGGTGGCCAGCCAGAACGCCTCCCCCGCGGTCAGCGCGGTCGCCGACCGCTCCCGCAGCCGCGCCAGGCCTGCCGCCAGGCGCAGGTCGGCGAGGAGGTCCAGCGAGTCGTTGGACGCCGGCCCGTCGGTGCCCAGGCCCACCCGGAGGCCGCGGTCGAGCATCGGGCGCAGCGGCGCGACCCCGCTGGCCAGCTTGGCGTTGCTCGCCGGGCAGTGGGCGACCGCCACGTCGAACTCCTGCCACAGCTCGAGGTCGCCGTCGTCCAGGTGCACGCAGTGCGCAGCAAGGACGCGCCCGCCGAGGACGTCGTAGGAGGCGAGCAGCCCCGGCACCGACAGGCCGTGCGCCGCCAGCAGGTCGGCGCCCTCGGTCGCGGTCTCTGCGACGTGCAGGTGCAGCAGCAGGTCCTGCTCGCGGGCCGCACGGGCGGCATCCGCGAGCACGGGGAGCGGCACGGTGTAGGCCGCGTGCGGCCCGATGCCGTACTCGACGGTGCCGTCGTCGGGCGCGGTCCCCGCCAGGGCGACGGCGGCGGCGAGCTGCTCGGCCATCGGCGGCATGCCCGGCAGGGGGAGCAGCGGGGTCGCGATCACCGCCCGGGCGCCGGTGGCGCCGACGGCGGCGGCGATCCGCTCGGGGTGGAAGTACATCTCGACGCTGGTGGTGATCCCGTTGCCGAGCATCTCCGCCGACGCCGCGGTCATGGCGACCTCGACGTCCTCGGGGGTGAGGCGGGCCTCGCGCGGCCACATGACCTCGCGCAGCCAGCGGTCCAGCGGCAGCCCTTCCCCCTGGCCGCGGAACAGCGCCATCGGCGCGTGCGAGTGGGCGTTGACCAGGCCGGGGGTGAGCACGCCGGGCAGCGCGACGACCTCCGCGTCGCCCTGCGGCGGCGCCTCCGCCGCCGGGCCCACCCAGGCGATCGCGCCGTCGACGACGTCGAGCACGCCGTCGGGGACCACCGTCCCCGCGCGGTCGCCGACGACGAGGGCCCGGGCGGTGAAGCGCTGCCGCATGCTGGCGAACCTAGCTGCGCCCCGGCCCGGGGGCGCGGCGGCGGACGGGGTCGCCTCTACCGTGGAGCCCATGTCGTTGCTCGCCGCTGCTACCTCCGACGAGGGCGGCATCACCGGTTTCCTGCTCGATCTCGTGGAGGCCCTCGGCCCGGTGGGCGTGGGTCTGGCCATCCTGCTGGAGACGGTCGTCCCGCCGATCCCCAGCGAGGTGGTGCTCGGCCTGGCCGGGGTGCTGATCCGCGGCGGCGAGATGGCGCTCGTCCCGGTCGTGCTCTTCGCCACCCTCGGGTCGATCGTGGGCGCCATCTTCTTCTACTACATCGGGAAGGCGCTGGGCCCGCGCCGTTCGCACGCGTTCCTCGACCGGCTGCCCCTGGTCGAGACCGCCGACGTCGACAAGACCTTCGCCTGGTTCGAGCGGCACGGGCGCGCCGCGGTCTTCTTCGGCCGCATGGTGCCGATCGTGCGCAGCTTCATCTCCGTGCCCGCGGGGGTCGTCCGGATGCCGCTCGGCCAGTTCGTGCTCTACTCCGCCGCGGGCAGCCTCATCTGGAACAGCGTGCTCATCGGCCTGGGCGTCGCCCTCGGCGACGTGGTGTACGAGTACCTGGAGTACTTCGACTACGTGATCTACGCGGCGGCCGCGCTCGGCGTGGGCTGGCTGGTCTGGAAGCGCGCCATGGACGTCCGCCACCACCGCCGGGCCCGGACCGGTCCCGACCGGCTGGACCTGGCCGACGAGGACCCCGGGCGCCCGTCGGCATGACCCCGCCCGTGCCGCGCTCCCGGCCCGACGTGGTGGCCTTCGACGTCAACGAGACCCTGCTGGACCTCGCGCCGGTCCGCGCCACCCTGGTGGAGCTGGGCGAGCCGGCCCCGCTGCTGGGCACCGTCTTCGCGCGCACCCTGCTCACCGGCTTCGCGGCGGCCGCCGTCGGCTCCTGGTGCCGGTTCCGCGACGCCTTCGACGCCGCGCTCGCGCAGGAGACCGGGCTGTCGGCCGGCCAGCGCGCGAGCGTGGCCGACGCCTTCGGTGAGCTGTCGCCGCACCCCGACGTGGAGCCCGCGCTGCGCCGGCTGACCGAGGCCGGGATCCGGGTGGTCACGCTGTCGCACGGCTCCCCCGGCGTGGCCGAGGCCGGCCTGGAGCGGGGCGGGATCACGCCGCTGGTGGAGCGGACCATGACCAGCGAGACGATCCGCGCCTGGAAGCCCGCCCGCGAGGTGTACCTGTGGGCGGCCGGGCTCTGCGACGTGCCCCCGGACCGGATGGCGCTGGTCGCGGCGCACGGCTGGGACGTGCTGGGCGCGCGGCGGGCGGGCCTCACCGGCGCGTGGTTCCCGCGCGGCGAGCGGGTGTTCCCGGCGGTGTACGGCGAGCCCGACGTGACCGGGGCCGACCTCGCCGGCGCGGTCGACGGCCTGCTGGCCCTCCCGCCCCGGTGACCGCGCTCGACATCGCGACGCCGCACGGCCCGGCCCGCGCCCACCTCACCGACGGCGGCTCCCGCGGGACGCTGCTGCTCGGGCACGGGGCCGGCGGCGGGGTGGAGTCGGCCGACCTGCTGGCGGTGGCCCGGGACGCCGCCGAGGGCGGGTGGCGCGTGCTGCGGGTCGAGCAGCCCTGGCGGGTCGCCGGGAAGCGGATCGCTGCGGCGCCGGCGCGGCTGGACGAGGGCTGGCGGGCGGTCGTGGCCCACCTGTCGGGCACCGGGCACCTGACCGGGGCGCTCGTCGTCGGCGGCCGCAGCGCCGGGGCGCGGGTCGCCTGCCGCACCGCGGGGCAGGTCGGCGCGGACGGCGTGCTGGCGCTGGCGTTCCCGCTGCACCCGCCCGGCCGGCCCGAGAGGAGCCGCGCGGACGAGCTCACCGGGGTCTCCGTGCCGGTGGTCGTGGTCCAGGGCGAGACCGACGCGTTCGGCGCCCCGCCCGAGGTGGCCGCGGTCCTGGCCGGCCGGTCGCACGCCTCCGTGTACGCCGTCCCCGGTGACCACTCGTTGAGGAGGAACCCCGACCTCGTCGGTGCGGCCGCCGCCTCGTGGCTCACCGAGGTGCTCGTCGGCTGACCGGCCGGGCCGGACCTGTGGCGGGGTCCCCCGCGGCGCTCCGCCGCTGAGTGCTCCTGGGAGCAGAGGCAGAGCGTCCGCGCACCCCCGACCGGCTCAGCGCCGGCGGCGGCGCCTGACCACGAGGGCGATGACCAGGACCAGCGCGGCGACCCCGGCGGCCGGGGCGGCGTAGCGGGTCAGCGCCGCCCCGCCGGCCACCTCGAGCAGGTCGATCGGCTCGGGCTCGGTCGGCGCGGGACGCGACCGCTCCGCCGGACCCGTGCCGGGGACGCTGCGCAGCGGGGCGCCGGTCGAGGGCCGTCCGGGCGGGGCGGTGTTCCCGCTGGGCGGCGCGCTGGGCGCCTTGCCGGCGGGCGCGGTGTCCGTCGGACCGGTGCCGGCGGCCTTCTCGGCGGTGACCTTGGCCGCGGTCTCCTTGGCCGGGGTCTCCGTCGTCGCCGTCTCCGTGCCGGTGGCCGCCCCGGCCTTGGCCGCGGTGGCCTTCTTCGCAGGGGCCGCCTTGGCGGGAGCGGCCTTCTTCGCCGGCGCCACCTTGTCGGTGGCGGAGGCGGCGGCCTTCTTCGTCGCCGCCGCGACCTTCTCCGCCGCCGTGCCGTCGCCGGCGGCCTGCTCGGCAGAGGCGGCGACCTCCTCGACCGCGCCGGTGGCCGTCGCCGCCGCCTTCGCCGCGGGGCCCGCGTCCGCTGCCGCGGCCGCCCGGTCGGCGTCGCCCTGCGCGTCCCCCTCGCCGAGCTGGGCGGCGAGCTTGTCGGCGAACTGCCCCAGCAGCTTGTTGCCGACGTCGGTCATCACCCCGCGCCCGAACTGCGCCGGGCGGCCGGTGATGTTCAGGTCGGTGAGGACGTCGACCCGCGTGACCGACCCCTCGGCGCGCAGGTTGGCGGTGACCGTCGCCGCCGCCGTCCCGTTGCCGCGCTGGTCCTTGCCGCGGGCGTCGATGACCGCCCGGTGCGCCGCCTCGTCCTTCTCGATGAACGACGCCTTGCCCTGGTAGGTCAGGTTGATCGGCCCGAGCTTGACCTTCACCCGGCCGGTGAAGTCGTCGCCGTCGACGGAGTCCAGGGCCGCGCCGGGCATGCAGGGGGCGATCCGCTCGATGTCGAGGAGCACCCGCCAGGCCTCGTCGACGGGCACCGGCACGGTGAACGAGTTCTCCAGCTGCACGGGATGACCTCCGTAGGGGGACGACGCGACCCGGTGGACCGCGGCCCTGGTGACGTACTGGAACGGCCCCCGCGCCCCCGGCACGAGCCTGCGAGTGCCGGGGGGCACGGGGGTCCTCTCGTCAAGCTACAGCCCGGCGGCGGCCGTCACCGCCCGGCGCGTGAGGACCGTCGCCAGGTGCTGCCGGTAGTCGGCCTGGGCGTTGAGGTCGCTGCTGGGCTCGGTGCCCTCGGCGGCGTGCGCGGCGGCCGCGGCGATCGCCTCGGGGGTCGCCTCGGCCCCGGAGAGCGCCGCCTCCACCGCACCGGCCCGCAGCGGGGTCGGCCCCATGTTGGTGAGCCCGACCCGCGCCTCGGCGATGTGCCCGTTCTCGCGGCGCACCGCGGCGGCCACCGCCACGATCGACCAGGCCTGGGCGACGCGGTTGAACTTCTCGTACCGCATGCCCCACTGCCCGTCCAGCTTCGGGACGCGCACCTCGACGAGCAGCTCGCCCTCGCCCACCGCAGTGGTGAGGTAGTCGACGAAGAAGTCCCGCGCCGGCACGGTGCGACGCCCCTCGGGGCCCGCGATGACGAACTCGGCGTCCAGCGCCAGGGCCACCGCGGGCAGGTCACCGGCGGGGTCGGCGTGCACCAGCGCGCCGCCGAACGTGCCCCGGTGGCGCACCTGCCGGTCGGCCACCGTCTCGGTGGCCTGCGCGATCAGCGGCGCGTGCTGCTGGATGAGCGGGTCGGCGAGGACGTCGGAGTGCGTGGTCATCGCGCCGATGACCAGCGCGTCGCCGTCCTCCCGCACGCCGCGCAGCTCGGCCACCCGCCCGAGGTCCACGACGGTCTCCGGCGCGGCCAGCCGCAGCCGCATCACCGGGATCAGCGACTGGCCGCCGGCGAGGACCTTCACGTCCTCACCACCGGCGGCGATCGCCTGCAGCGCCTCGTCGACCGTGGTCGGGCGGGCGTACTCGAACGGTGCGGGAATCATCGGTCCCCTCCCAGCGACGAGGCCTCGGTCGACACGCCGGCGGTGGTCTCGGTCTGCGCCCCGCCGTAGGCGTTGGAGCCGGCGGTGGCCCGGTCGCCGCCGTCCCCTCCGGAGTGGATGGCCCGCCAGACGCGCTCGGGCGTCAGCGGCATGCGGATGTCGGTGACCCCCAGGTGCCGGACGGCGTCCAGCGCCGCGTTGACGACCGCCGGCGTGCTGGCGATGCAGCCGGCCTCGCCCACGCCCTTGGCGCCGATCGGGTTGCCCGGCGCCTCGTGCACGGTGTTGCCCGTGTCGAAGTGCGGCAGGTCGGCGGCCGAGGGCACCAGGTAGTCGACGAAGGTGCCGGTGGTGAGGTTGCCGTCGGCGTCGTAGATCGCCTCCTCGTAGAGGGCCTGCGCGATGCCCTGGGCCAGCCCGCCGTGCACCTGCCCCTCGACGATCAGCGGGTTGACGATCTTCCCGACGTCGTCGACGCAGGCGTACTTGCGGATCTTGACGAAGCCGGTCTCGGTGTCGACCTCCATGGCGCAGATGTGCGTGCCGTGAGGGAAGGAGAAGTTGACCGGGTCGAACGTCGCGTCCGCGTCGATCGACGGCTCCATGCCCTCGGGGAAGTTGTGCGCCGCGAACGTGGCCAGCGCGATCTCCTGGATCGAGATGCTCGTCCCGGGCGTGCCGCGCACGGAGAACGAGCCGCTCTCGAACTGCAGGTCGTCCTCGCCGGCCTCGAGCAGGTGGGCGGCCACCTTGCGCGCCTTCGCCACGACCTTCTGCGAGGCGCTGACGACGGCGGCACCGCCGACCACCAGTGAGCGGGAACCGTAGGTGTCCAGGCCGCGGGAGGAGATCCCGGTGTCGCCGTGCAGCACCTCGACGTCCTCGAACGGCACGCCGAGCTCGTCGGCGACCAGCTGGCTCCACGCCGTCTCGTGCCCCTGCCCGTGCGGGGTCGAGCCGGTGACGACCTCGACCTTGCCGGTGGGCAGCATGCGGATCGAGGCGTGCTCCCAGCCCCCCGCGCCGTAGGAGAGCGAGCCGAGCACCCGGGAGGGCGCCAGGCCGCACATCTCGGTGAAGGTGGAGAAGCCGATGCCCAGCTGCACCGGGTCGTCCGACTCGCGACGTCGGCGCTGCTCCTCGCGCAGCTCGTCGTAGCCGAGCAGCTCGAGGGCCTGCTGGGTGGCGGCGTCGTAGTCACCGCTGTCGTACTCGAGGCCCGCCACCGTGGTGAACGGGAACTCCTCGGCCTTGATCCAGTTCTTGCGGCGCAGCTCCAGCGGGTCCATGCCCAGCTCGACGGCGAGCTCGTCCATGATCCGCTCGATCGCGAACGTCGCCTCGGGCCGGCCCGCGCCGCGGTAGGCGTCGGTGGGCGTCTTGTTGGTGAAGACGCCCTGGCAGTCGAACCGGTAGGCCGGGAACTTGTAGATGCCCGGGTACATGAAGGCGCCCAGCACCGGCACACCCGGGCTGACCAGCCGCAGGTAGGCGCCCATGTCCGACAGGATGTGGACCTTGAGGCCCTTGATGTTGCCCTCGCGGTCGGCGGCGACGTCCACGTACTGGATCTGGTCGCGGCCGTGGTGGGCGCTCATCAGCGACTCGCTGCGCGTCTCGGTCCACTTGACCGGCTTGCCCAGCCGCCTGGCCACCAGGAGGGTGATGACCTCCTCGGGCGTCACCTGCAGCTTGCCGCCGAAACCGCCGCCGACGTCGGGGGCGATGACCCGCAGCTTGTGCTCGGGCGTGCCGGTGATCATCGCCAGCATCAGCCGCAGGATGTGCGGCACCTGGGTCGACGACCACATCGTGTAGTTGTCACCCTGTGGCTGGACGACGGCGGCCCGGGGCTCCATGAACGCCGGGATCAGCCGCTGCTGGACGAACCGGCGGCTGACCACGACCTCGGCGTTCGCGAACGCCTCGTCGGTGTTCTGGCCGGTGCCGGCCTCGCCGGCGTCGAAGACGAACCGGAAGCTCTCGTTCGAGCTCAGGTGGTCGTGGCACAGGTCGGGCTGCTCGGCGACCGCCTCCTCCATGTCGAGGACGACGGGTAGCGGGTCGTAGTCGACGTCGACCAGCTCGACGGCGTCCTGCGCGGCCGCCTTGCTGCGGGCGACGATGACCGCGACCGCCTCGCCCACGTGGTTGACCTCCTCGACCGCCAGCGACGGGTGGCCGGGGTTGACCATGTCCGGGGTGACCGGCCAGGCACAGGGGATCGAGCCCTGCTCCTCGGCGAAGTCGCGGCCGGTGAACACGGCGACCACGCCGGGCGCGTCCGCGGCCGCGGAGACGTCGACGGAGGTGATCTTGGCGTGCGCGACCGGGCTGCGGACGACGGCGAGGTGCAGCATGCCCGGCAGCACCATGTTGTCGGTCCAGGTGGTGCGGCCCGTGATGAGCCGCGCGTCCTCCTTGCGCTTGCGCGCCTTCCCGACCTCCGGGGCCGGCGCCTCGGTCCGGTCCTCGAGCGCGGTCATGCCTGCCCCACCACGTGCGGAGCGGCGGCGGTGTCGACGACGGCCGGCGCGACGTGGCCGTCGCTCGCCGGAGCACCGCGCATCTCGCCGGCCGCGAGTTGCACGGCCCGGACGATGTTCTGGTATCCGGTGCAGCGGCAGAGGTTGCCCTCGATGCCCTCGCGCACCTCGTCGTCGCTCGGGTCGGGGTTGTCCTGCAGCAGGTCGATCGAGGCCATGATCATGCCCGGGGTGCAGAAACCGCACTGGAGGCCGTGCATCTCGTGGAAGGCCTTCTGCACCGGGTGCAGCTCGCCGCCGCGGGACACGCCCTCGATGGTGGTCACCTCCGCGCCGTCGGCCTGGACCGCCAGCACGGTGCAGCTCTTCACGGCCTCGCCGTCGAGGTGCACGGTGCAGGCGCCGCAGTTGCTGGTGTCGCAACCGACCACGGTCCCGACCTTGCCGAGCTGCTCGCGCAGGTAGTGGACGAGCAGGGTCCGCGGTTCGACGTCGTCCTGGTAGGACGCCCCGTCCACCCGCACGCTGATCCGGGTCATCAGTCCTCCGCCTCGTTGCAGGGGTCGCTGCGCCCGCGGTTCCCCGCGGGCCCGAGCGGAGTCTGACCTGAAAGCTGTGACTTAGGCCACGCTTACCTGCGCGCTTTCTCGTGCCGCATCCGCCGGTCGGGCGGCGAATCGGGGCCGGAGGACGTTGCACGGCCGTTGCAGGCCGGATCACCGCGGTTCCTGGCAGCCCCGCCGCTGGCGCCGTGCCCGGCG
This sequence comes from Blastococcus sp. KM273129, assembly GCF_021698995.1. NCBI lineage: Bacteria > Bacillati > Actinomycetota > Actinomycetes > Geodermatophilales > Geodermatophilaceae > Blastococcus > Blastococcus sp. KM273129. Next base: position 24,043 of record NZ_SSXB01000014.1, read on the forward strand.
ACCGACGACGGTTGCCGCGTGCCGACCACCGCCCCGCCCCGCAGCCCCGCCGAGGCCCTGGCCGTCCAGCAGCAGCGGGTGGCCGGGCTGCTCGCCGCCGCTCCCGCCGCCGCGCTGCCGACCCGGCGCCTGCCGGCCGTCGAGGTCGCGCGGCTGGTCGGGTCGGGCCACTTCCCGGCCTACGCCGCCGAGCTCGCCTGGACGCCGCACCAGGTGGCGGGCCACCTGCGGGACAGCGCCCGGGTGTTCACCGCCCGCGTCGCCCGGCTGCGCACCGAGGAGGACCCGCTGCTGCCCGACTTCGACCCCACCGCCGCCGACCGGGTGGCCGGGTACGCCGCCGTGCCCCCGACCCGTCTGCTCGACGAGCTGCAGGTGGCCCAGGCCGCGCTGCTGGAGGCGGTCCGCGGCGTGCCGGAGGCCGAGCGGTCACGCACCGGCCGGCACGCCACGGACGGGGCGCTGACGCTGGGCGACGTCCTCGACTTCCTCCCCGGCCACCAGCGCGACCACGCCGAGCAGCTGGCCGCCCTGCTCCGCTGAGCGCGATGTCCCGACGGTGAGCACTGGTGCGCAGCTCGGCGCGACGGAACTGCACACCGGCGCCCGCTGTCGCCCGGCCCGCGGAAGCCCGGCGTCTCGGGGTCAGCGCGCGACGGCCGGCTCCGCGTGCGGTGCCGGCGCCGGCCCACCCGCCGCGGCCGCGCGGAGCTCGCGACGCCGGAGCACCGCGGAGGCGGTGAGGGCCAGCAGGCCGAGCACGGCGAGCCCCGCCCCCACCCAGCCCGGCGCGGTGTAGCCCAGGCCGGCGGCGATGACCAGCCCGCCCAGCCAGGCGCCGAGCGCGTTGGCGGCGTTGAGCGCCGAGTGGTTCAGCGCCGCCCCGAGCATCTGCGCCTCCCCGGCGACCTCCATGAGCCGCAGCTGGAGGCAGACCACCAGCACCGACGCGCTGGCGGCGAACAGGAAGATCGCGAGCACGATGGTGACCGGGGTGCGGGCGGCCACCGGCACCAGCGCGAGCAGCACGCCGGTGACGACGTTGGCGCCGACCAGCGAGGGGAACAGCGCGAGGTCCGCGAGCCGGCCGCCCACCGCCGTCCCGAGCACCCCGCCGATGCCGAAGGCCAGCAGGACCAGCGGGATCGCGGCGCGGGACATGCCGGTCACCTCGGTGACCAGCGGCGCGATGTAGCTGTAGACGGCGAACATCCCGCCGAAGCCGACCACGCCGACCAGCAGCGTGAGCAGCACCTGCGGGCGGCGCAGCGCCCCGAGCTCGGTGCGCACCGCGGCCTCGCGGTTGCCCGGCGCGGAGGGCACCACCCAGGCGGTCGCGGCGATGGTGAGCAGCGCGAGCACCGCGACCGCCCAGTAGGCGGTGCGCCAGCCGAACTGCTGCCCGAGCCAGGTCGCCGAGGGCACGCCGGCGACGTTCGCCAGGGCCAGGCCCAGCATCACCGAGCTCACCGCCCGCCCGCGCAGGTGCGGCGCCACCAGCGAGGCCGCCACCAGGGAGGCGACGCCGAAGTACGCCCCGTGCGGCAGCCCGGCGAGGAACCGGGAGGCCAGCAGCGACCCGTACCCCGGCGCCACCGCGGTGAGCACGTTGCCCGCGATGAAGGCGGCCATCAGCCCGAGCAGCACCGCGCGGCGGGGCAGCGTGGTGGCCAGGGCGGCGATCACCGGCGCCCCGACGACGACGCCGAGCGCGTAGGCCGAGATGAGGTGGCCGGCGGTCGGGATGGTGATGCCCACGCCCTCGGCCAGGTCCGGCAGCAGCCCCATGGTCACGAACTCGGTGGTGCCGATGGCGAACCCGCCGAGCCCGAGGGCGACGACCGCGGCGACGAGCCGGCCGGTGCGCAGGGGTGGGCGGTCGGCGAGGGGTGCAGCGGTCACGCCAGCTGCGAAGTCGTGAGCCGCCCTCAGCATTCCCGCGCCGGGCGGGTCACCGCGCCCGGCCGGCCAGCCGCAGGCGGTGCAGGTGCGCGGTGACGGCGGCCCGGCGCGGCGATCCGGCCGGCAGGACCTCGCACAGCGCGTGCCAGACCCCGGCGTCCTCCCGCAGCTCGGGCAGCTGGGCCAGGCGCAGGAGCAGGTCCGGGCGGCGGCCGGTGAGCACCGCCCGCCGGAGCAGGCCGAGCAGCCGGTCGCGGGCCTGCCGCACCCCCGGCGCCTGCGAGCCGGGCAGCACCGGCCCCGCGTAGCGCTCGAGGGCGGCGGCGAGCTCGCCGCGGGCGACGAGCCGGCGCACCTCCTCGGCGTCGGTGCGCACCCGGCCCACCAGCCGGTAGGGGCGGGATGCCAGCAGGTCGTCCCCGACCAGCCGCCGCAGCCGGGAGAGCTCGGCCCGCACGGTGACGGTGGCCGCCGCGCCGGCGTGCACCTCGGCGGCGAGCTGGGCCGCGTCGCGCCCGTGGCCGGAGACGGCGGCCTCGGCCAGCAGGAACAGCAGCTCCGAGTGGCGGACCGACAGCTCCAGCGGCCCGCCCGGGAGCGTCAGCCGCGCCCGCTCCCGGCCCAGCACCTCGAGCCGGGCCTCCGCCGGCGCCGGCCCCGCCGCCACCGGGCCGCCCGCGAGCCGCTCGCGGTGCAGCCAGCGGAGCTCGGACTCGACGGCGGCCACCGTCGCGCGGACCAGGGTGAGCACGTGCGGGCTGGCCACGTGGTCGCCGCCGGTGACGTCGATCGCGCCGAGCAGCGCGCCCGACACCGGGTCGTGCACCGGGGCGGCCGAGCAGCTCCACGGCTGCACCGCCCGGCGGAAGTGCTCGCTGCCGTAGATCTGCACGGCGGCGTCGACCGCCAGCGCCGTCCCGGGGGCGTTGGTGCCGGCGACCTCCTCGGACCACCGGGCGCCCTCGACGAAGTTCGTCGCCGCGGCCCGGCCGCGCAGCGCGCGGTCGCCCTCCACCCACAGCATCCGGCCGGCGGCGTCGCTGACCGCCACGATCATGCGGTCGGCCTCGGCGTCCTGCACGAGCAGCCGGCGGATCACCGGCAGCACCGGGGCCAGCGGGTGGGCGTCCCGGTACGCCCGCAGCTCGGCGTCGAGGAGCTCGACCGGGGGCGACCCGCCGTCGGGGTCCACACCGCTGCCCAGGGAGCGCCGCCAGGAGTCGCGCACGACCGGGCGGACCGCGTCGTCGTCCGCGGGCAGCACGCTGGCGGTGACGAGCCGCTCGTGCGCCGCGCGCAGCCGGCGGGCGCGGGCGGCGGAGGGCGGCCCGTCCGGCAGCGCCAGCCACGGGTTGACGGCGGTCGTCACCGGCCGGGCCACGGGGAGTCGCTCATCTCCCGGTCATCGTGGCCGCTGCCGGCGGTTTCCACCAGACCGGCGGCCGCGGGTCAGCGCCCGGCAGCCGCCGTCCCGTCCCCGGCCGGCAGCTGCCAGGGCCGCACGACGGTGCCCAGGACGACGAGGGCGAGCACCAGCGCCGCGACGACCACCAGGCCGACCGCCGTCGAGTCGTTGCCGAGCAGGCCCACCACGGGGGAGACGACCGCGCCCACGCCGAACTGGACCGCGCCGAGCAGGGCCGCCGCGCTGCCGGCGGCCTCGCCGTGCCGGGACAGCGCCAGCGCCGGGGCGTTGGGCAGCGCGAGGCCGCAGGCGAACAGCACCACCCAGAGCGCGCCGGTGACCGCGGGGAGCCCGCCGGTGCCCGTGGCGGCGACCCCGACCAGCGCGGCCCCGGCGAGCGCGCCGAGGACCGTGCCGGAGACGAGCAGCCGCTGCGGCGACCAGCGGCGCAGCAGCAGGGGGTTGAGCTGGGTGGCCGCGATGAGCCAGAACGCCCCGGCGCCGAAGAGCAGGCCGAACTGCTGCTCGTCCAGGCCGAACTCCTCCTGGTAGACGAAGGAGGAGCCCGCCACGTAGCTGAACAGCCCCGCCATGGTCAGGCCGGCGACGAGCACCAGCCCGACGTAGACCCGGTCGTGCAGCAGACCGCGGTAGATCCGCAGCGTGCCGCGCACCCCGTTGCTGCTCCGCCGCTCCGGCGGCAGCGTCTCGCGCAGGGTCAGCCACCCGACGACCACCATGACCAGCCCGTAGGCGGCGAGGGCGGCGAAGACGCCGCGCCAGCTGGTGAAGCGCAGCAGCTCCCCGCCGAGGGTGGGTGCCAGCACCGGCGCGGCGCCGAGCACGAGGAACAGCCGGGAGAGCATCGTCGCCGCGGCCCGGCCGTCGTAGAGGTCACGCACCACGGCGAGCGCGATGACGGCACCCGCGGCGGCGCCGACGCCCTGCAGGAAGCGCAGGGCGCCGAGCACGGCGATCGTGGGGGCGACGAGCACCAGCAGCGAGGCCAGCACGTGCAGCGCCGTCCCGGCGACGAGCGGGCGGCGCCGGCCCCAGGCGTCCGACAGCGGGCCGATGACCAGCTGGCCGACGGCCAGGCCCACGAGCGTGCCGGTGAGCGTGAGCTGCACCGTGGCCGGCGTCGTCAGCAGGTCGTCGGTGATGCTCGGCAGCGCCGGCAGGTACATGTCGATGGTCAGCGGCCCGAGGGCGACGAAGGCGCCCAGGGTCAGCGCGGTGCGCGCGGCGCCCGGCCGGTCGGGCGCGGTCGCGGCGGCGGCTGCGGGCGCGGTGCGCTGCTGGGTGGTGGTCACGGGTCCCCCGTCGATCGGTGCTGAGCGGGACCCACGCTGGTCGGACCGCAGTACGACGGCCTTCAAGGCGCCCGGGCCGCCGGGCATTCCGGCACCCCGCGGATCCCGTCAGCGCGGCGGGCGCACCGGCAGGAGCGCCCGGGCGTCGCGGGCACGCACCGCACCCGCCCACAGCCCGGCGCCGTAGGCGAGGTCGTCCAGCCGCCGGGCCACGCCGTGGCGGACCGGCCCGATCCGCCCCCGGTGCGGCCACCAGCCCACCAGCGCGTCGCCCACGGCGACGGCCAGCACCCCCCGCCGGGCCCGGCGCGAGGCGAGGGCCACCGCCGCGGCCAGCGGCCAGTGGTGCCGGGTCACCGACCGGGCCAGCGCCTGACCGGACGCCGCCAGGCCCCGCGCCACCAGGCCGGCGGCGAGCGCGGCCGGCACGGGTTCGCCGGGGCGGGCGAGCCGGCGCGCGAGGCGGGCGGTGGTCCAGCCGAGCAGGGCGAGGCCGGCGGGCCGGCCCCACCGGCCGCCCGCCACCAGCAGCGCCCACGTGGCGGCCGTCTCCGGCGCCATCACCAGCGGTGAGACGGCCGGGCCGTGCCGGGCGGCGAGCAGCGCGGCGCCGGTGCCGTAGAAGGCCCGGCGGCGCAGCCACGTGGTCGTGGGCGCCGGGTGCTCGTGGGCGACCGCGGCCGCGGGCTCGTACCGGACCCGCCAGCCCGCTGCGGTCAGCCGCCAGACGAGGTCGACGTCCTCGGCCACCCGCATCGCCTCGTCGAAGCCGTCCCCCAGGGCCGCCCGGCGCACCAGCAGCGCGGCGCTCGGCAGGTAGGGGACCGCGGACATCGGCCGCACCGGCGCCGGGTGCGGGCCCATGTCCAGCGCCCCGGCGACCGCCTCGTACGGGCTCGTCCAGCCGCGCGCCGCACCGTCCAGCGGCACGATCCGCGGGCCGGCCACGGCCACCCGCGGATCGGCCAGGTGGGGGCGCAGCAGGCCGAGCCAGCCCGGCAGCGGCACGCAGTCGGAGTCCAGGAAGGCGACGAGCTCCGTCGTCGCGACCGCCAGCCCGGTGTTGCGGGCGGCGGCCGGCCCCCGGGCACCCGGATGCCGCAGCACGCGGACGCCCGCCGGCGCGACGACCGGCACCGCCGACCCGTCGTCGACGACCACGACCGGCAGCGGAGCGGTGGCGGGGTCGGCGCGCAGCGCGGCGAGCAGCCGGGCCAGCTCCTCCGGGCGGTCCCTGACGGGGACGACGACGGTGACCCCGGCGGGCGCGGGATCCGCGGGCAGGTCGGGGTGGGCCAGGCCGGCGTCGAGCAGGCGCCCGGCGAGCGCGGCGCCGGCCGGGTCGGCGACCACCAGGCGGTCGGTGGCCAGCAGCTCCGCGGCGCGGGGGGCGAGCCGCACCAGCCGCAGCGGCGAGCCGCCGAGCAGGGTGGTGCCGCCGTCGCGGCGGCGGGTGCGCGGATCGAGCGCGACGGCGAAGCCGTCGGGGAGCCGGCCCCCGGGCGGGGCGGGGATCACCCCTCCGCCAGCACCTCGGCGGTCGTCGCGAGGGACACCAGCGGGGCGTAGCCGGCCATCACCTGCAGCGCCCGCTCGTGCTCCTCGTCGCCGGCCCCGGCGCAGGCGTCGGTGACCACGCGCACGTGCACGCCGGCGTCGGCGGCCGGCAGGACGGTGGAGACGACGCAGCAGTCGGTGGCGACGCCGGCGACCGTGATCGGTCCCTGGCCGACCAGCGCGGCCAGCTCCGGCCCCCACTTGCCGAACGTGGTGGCGTCGACCACCGGGTGCCCGCCGGGGTCCTCGACGAGCTGGTAGCAGTGCGCGTCGGGCGGCTGCAGGGCGAAGTCGTACTGCGCGTAGTACTCCTTCCACGCCCCCGCCGGCTGCGCGGGGGCCACGAAACGGGTCCACACCACCCGCTCGCCGAAGGCGGCGACCAGCCGGCGGATGCGGGGGCGGACCTCCTCGAACCGCGGGGCGGTCCAGGGCGAGTCCTCCTCGCCGAACACGTGCTGCAGGTCGACCACGACCAGCCAGCCCTCGCGGCCCGCGCTCCCGCCGTCCATGCCCCGCTCTCCTCGTGCCGTCCCGCCCGCTGCCCGCGGGCCCCGACAGTAACGATCCGGTCCCGGCCGCCGGATCGCCGGATCCCTGTGCTTAGGTCAGCCTCACCTGATCGTCGGAGGAGATCCCATGTCCGTCCGCCCCGCCCTCCGCGGCGCCGCCGCGCTCGCGGCCACCGCCCTCGTCGTCACCGGCTGCGGCGGCGGGGACGAGCCCGCCCCCGCCGGGAGCGAGGCGACCGGCGGTCCGTCGTCGTCGGCCTTCCCCGTCACGGTGGAGACCGCCTTCGGCGACGTCACGGTGGAGGAGGAGCCCACCCGCGTGGTGGCGCTGGGCTGGTCCGACGCCGAGACGGCGCTGGCCCTGGGCGTGGAGCCGGTCGGCGCCAGCGACTGGCTCGCCGTCGGCGGCGAGGACGGCCTCGGGGACTGGGTCGAGCAGGGCTACGAGGAGCCGCCGGTGCTCATCGAGACCCTCGAGCCCAGCTTCGAGGCCATCGCCGCCCTGGAGCCCGACCTGATCCTCGACACCCGCTCCTCCGGCGAGGAGAGCCGCTACGAGCTGCTGAGCCAGATCGCCCCGACCATCGGCCAGCCCGAGGGCGTGGGCCCGTACCAGACCACCTGGCAGCAGCAGCTGGAGCTGGTCGGCCAGGCGCTGGGGAGGGCCGAGGAGGCCGACGAGCTCGCCACGCAGGTCGAGGAGGCCTTCGCCGAGGCCGCCGCCGAGCACCCGGAGTTCGACGGCACCGAGGTCGCGGTCGGCGCCTACACCTCCGAGGGCTTCGGCGCCTACGTGAGCGGTGACAGCCGCGTCCGGTTCATGGAGCAGCTCGGCTTCCAGAACAAGGCCGAGATCGAGGCGCTGGCGACGGAGAACTTCTTCGTGCCGGTGAGCGAGGAGCAGCTCTCCCTGCTCGACGCCGAGCTCACCGTGGTCTTCCCGATCTTCGTGGAGGCCTCGGAGTTCACCGGCGACCCGCTGTGGCAGGCGCTGCCCGCCGTCCAGGAGGGGCGCGCCGTCGTCCTGGAGGACCTCACGGTGCTCAACGCGTTCTCCAGCGCCTCGGCCCCGGGGCTGCTCTACGCGATCGACGCGACCGTCCCGCTGTTCGCCGACGCGCTGGACTAGCCGGTCGCGTGCCCCGGTGACAGCAGCCGCCCCGCGTCGTCGACGTGCCAGGTGCCGACGGCGGCGGTGAGCCGGCCGACCAGCCCGTCGAGCAGCCGGGCCCCCTCCTCGGCGCCGGCGCCGGACGGGTCGCCCAGCACACCGGTGGGGCTCACGGCCCGCACGCCCTCGGCCCGCAGCCGCGGCAGCAGCGCGCGGATCGGCGTCGTCTCGCCGGTGACGGCGCGGTCACGCCGGACCTGCTCCGGTTCCACGTGCAACATCAGCGACGTCTCGGTGCGGCCGGCGTGCGCGTCGCCGTCCGGGAAGCCGCACGGGAACCAGGCCACGTCGCGGCCCTCGGCCCGCACCCGCGGCACCGCCGTCCGCAGCGCGTCGAGGTTGCCGCCGTGCCCGTTGACGATCAGCACGCGGCCGGCCCAGCGGCAGGCCGAGCGCCCGTACTCGACGAGCAGCCCGGTCAGCGCCTCGGTGCCCAGCGAGACCGTGCCGGGGAAGTCCTCGTGCTCGCCGCTGGCCCCGTAGGCCAGCGCGGGCGCCAGCAGTGCCCCCGGCAGCCGGTCGACGGCGCCGTCCGCGACGGCCGTGGCGACGGCGGTGTCCGTCGTGAGCGGCAGGTGCGGGCCGTGCTGCTCCACCGCGCCCAGCGGGACGACCAGCAGCGGGCGCTCGGGCAGCTCCGGCCAGGTGGCGGCGCCGAGGGAGGTCACCGCCGCACCCTAGGCGCCGGTCAGGTCGCGGGCGCCACGTGAGGCGCCGTCCCCCGCCGCTGCCCGGCAACTGTCCTCGGCAGCTCGGCGGCAGCGCGAGCCGAGCCGGCCTGCGGCCCGCCCGGGACCGCGGGCAGGATCCGGGCGTGCCCCCTCGTCGCTGCCCCTGCGGGACCGGCCTGCCCTACGCGGAGTGCTGCGGCCCGCGCCACGACGGCTCGGCGCCCGCGGCGACCGCCGAGCAGCTCATGCGCTCGCGGTACAGCGCCTTCGCCGTCGGCGACGCCGGCTACCTGCTGCGCACCTGGCACCCCGCCACCCGGCCGCCGGCGCTGGACCTCGACCCCGCGGTGCGCTGGACCGGCCTCGAGGTGCTCGCCACCGGCGGTGGCGGGCTGCTCGCCGCCCAGGGCACCGTGGAGTTCGTCGCCCGCTACCGGCACGGGGGCGCGGACGGCGAGCAGCACGAGGTCAGCCGGTTCGCACGCGAGGACGGCGCCTGGCGCTACGTCGACGGCCGCTGACGCGTGTCGCGGGTCGCCCGGCGGGGAACCGGCGGAGGCATGAGCGCAGAGGACACCCGCAAGGTCGCCGAGCTGATCAAGGGGGAGCGCTTCGGCTTCCTCACCACCACCGCCCCCGGCGGCAAGCTGACCAGCCGGCCGATGACGCTGCAGGAGGTCGAGTTCGACGGCGACCTCTGGTTCTACGCCGAGCGCGGCTCCCACCCGGTCGAGCACGTGACGGCGTCCCCGCAGGTCAACGTCGGCATCGGCTCGGGCGGCACCTGGGTGTCGCTCACCGGCCACGCCCGCGTCGTCGACGACCTGGCCAAGAAGAAGGAGCTCTGGAACGGCGGCGTCGAGGCGTGGTTCCCCGGCGGCCCGGAGGACCCCGACGTCGTCCTCATCAAGGTCGAGGGGGAGTCGGCGGAGTACTGGGACAGCCCCGGCGGCCGGCTGGCCACCGCCTTCAGCTTCGTCAAGGCCAAGGCCACGGGCGAGCGGATCGACGCCGGCGAGAACCGGAAGGTCGACCTCTAGCGCACCGGCACGCCGAGCCGGGCGCCCGCGCGCTCGGCCGGTTCCGGCCGGGCGAAGAAGTAGCCCTGGGCCGAGCCGCAGTCCATCGCGCGCAGCACCAGGCGCTGCTCGTCGGTCTCCACGCCCTCGGCGACGACGTCGAGGCCCAGGCTGCGGGCCAGCTCGACGATCGAGCTGACCAGCGTGGTGGCGGCCCCACCGGCGGCCAGGTCGTTGATGAAGCTGCGGTCGATCTTGAGGGCGTCCGCGGGCAGCCGGCGCAGGTAGGAGAGCCCGGAGAAGCCGGTGCCGAAGTCGTCGATGGCGATGCGCACGCCCAGGTCCCGCAGGCTCTCCAGCTGGCCGACCGTGCGGTCGACGTCGCGCACGAGCATCCCCTCGGTGACCTCCAGCGTGAGCTGCTCCGCCGGGAACCCGCTCTCGGCCAGGACGGCCTGCACGTCGGCGCGGACGTCGGTCTCCGCGAGCTGGCGCGGGGAGAGGTTGACCGCCATCCGCAGCGGCGCGCCGTGCTCGGCCGACCACGCGGCGCCCTGCCGGACGGCCTGCCGGAGCACCCAGCGGCCGATCTCGACGACGGCGCCGGACTCCTCGGCCAGCGGGATGAACTCGGCGGGCGGGACGGTGCCGTGCTCGGGGTGGTGCCAGCGCACCAGCGCCTCGAACCCGGTGGTGCGGCCGTCGGCGAGCGAGACGGTGGGCTGGTAGTGGACCGCGAGCTGGCCGGCGGCCACCGCGCCGGCGAGGTCCTGCTGGAGGGCCGCGCGGCGGTGCGCGGCATCCCCCATGCCGGCCGAGTAGACGACCACCCGGTTCTTCCCCTGGGACTTCGCCAGGTACATCGCCAGGTCGGCCCGGTGCAGCAGCGTCGCGGCGTCGGGCCGGTCGGCACCGGAGGCGGTGGCGATGCCGATGCTCCCGTGGACCGTGGTGGTGCCGGGGTCCAGCGGGACGGGGAGGGCGAAGGAGAGCAGCACCCGCTCGCCGACGGCGCGCGCGACGTCCTCCCCGCCGTGGACGACGACGGCGAACTCGTCCCCGCCGAGCCGCGCCACGAGGTCCTCGGGCCGGACGCAGTCGCGCAGCCGCTCGGCGACGGTCTGCAGCAGGACGTCGCCGGCTGCGTGCCCGCGGCTGTCGTTGACGTCCTTGAAGTCGTCGAGGTCGATGAAGATCACGCTGAGGGCGCCGCCGCGCTGGAGCACCCGGTGGGTGATGTCCTCGAGCAGCGTGCGGTTGGCCAGCCCGGTCAGGGGGTCGCTGAGCACCTGGTCCTCGTTGAGCCGCCAGGCGGCCAGGTGCGCAGCGCTGGCCGCCAGCACGAAGGCGGCGTGCACCGCGGCCCACAGCCACGGGTGCCCGGCGCCGTTGTGGCCGAAGACCTCGTGCGGGAACAGCGCGCCGACCAGCCCGTGGTGGGCGCCGACGACGACGAGCGCCAGGCCGTAGGGGACCCAGTCCTGGTACAGCGAGACGACGCCGACCATCACGAAGAAGGCGAAGTGCGACTCGGTGACGCCACCCCACAGGTGCACCAGCGCGACGCAGGCGGCCAGCAGGCTCCCGGTCGTGGCGGCGGTCCGCGCCCGCCGGCCGGCCGCGGGCAGGAGCTCGACGACGAGCGGCCCGGCGACGGCGAGCAGGACGGCCACCGCGGCCGGCTGACCGTGCCCCCACAGCCAGGCCAGCAGCACCAGCGCGCCCGCGACCGCCAGGCACAGCCGGACGATCGCGCGGTGCCGCCGCTGCCACACCGCCTCCGGGAGGAGCCGGCCCTGGGGCAGGACCCGGAGCAGCCGGGCGCGCAGTGCGGTGATCACCTCGCCGGCATCGGCACGGCCCGCCCGGCGCTGGAGCGGCCGGGCGGGCTTCCCCCTCCGAGGGGGTGGGCTCAGCGCAGGTCCAGCCCCGCCAGCGGTGACTCGTCGCAGGCCCGGGCGGGCGGTGCGGGGAGCGCCGGCATGCCCAGCAGGGTGGGCTGGCCGCGCACCGGGCCGGTGTGCGAGTGGTCCAGGTGGCTGCGCGGCTTCACCGTGGCGGCGTCGCGCGCGGCCAGCGCCGTCTCGCCGTACCCCTGCACGCACTCGGGGTCCGGGCCGTCCAGCGGCAGGCCGGTGAAGAACTTGGCCGCCATGCAACCGCCGCGGCAGGCGTCGAAGTGGGCGCACTTGGTGCAGGCGCCGCCGGTCTGCGGGCTGCGCAGGTCGGCGAAGAGCTCCGAGGACTGCCACACCCGCTGGAAGCCGCCCTCGTCGCGCACGTTGCCGGCGAGGAAGTTCTCGTGGATGGCGAACGGGCAGGCGTAGACGTCGCCCACCGGGTCGATCAGGCACACCACCCGGCCGGCGCCGCACAGGTTGAGCCCCGGCAGCGCCTCACCGAACGCCGAGAGGTGGAAGAAGGAGTCGCCGGTGAGTACCTGCTCCCCGTTGGCGAGCAGCCACGAGTACAGCTCGCGCTGCTGGTCTTGGGTGGGGTGCAGCTGGTCCCAGACGTCGGCCCCGCGCCCGGACGGGCGCAGCCGGGTGATCCGCAGCTGGGCGCCGTAGCGGTCGGTGAGCGCCTTGAACGCGTCGAGCTGCCCGGCGTTCTCCCGGGTGACGACGACGGAGACCTTGAAGTCCTTCATCCCGGCCTCGGCCAGGTTCTCCAGCGCCCGGACCGCCGTGGCGAAGGAGCCGGTGCCGCGGACCCGGTCGTTGACCTCGGCGGTCGCGCCGTCCAGGGAGATCTGCACGTCGACGTAGTCGGTGGCGGCGAGCTGGGCGGCACGGGCCTTGTCCAGCTTGACGCCGTTGGTGGAGAACTTGACGCCGACGTCGTGGCCGATCGCGTAGTCCAGCAGGTGCCAGAAGTCCGGCCGGACGGTCGGCTCGCCGCCGCCGACGTTGACGTAGAAGACCTGCATCCGCTGCAGCTCGTCGATGACCGCCTCGGCCTCGGCGGTCGAGAGCTCGCGCGGGTCCCGCCGTCCGGAGGAGGACAGGCAGTGCACGCAGGCCAGGTTGCAGGCGTAGGTGAGCTCCCAGGTCAGGCAGATCGGCGCGTCCAGCCCGTACTCGAACTGGTCGACCAGGCGCCCGCCGGTGGGGCGATCGGGGCGGGCGGGCAGGACGGCGGTCATGCGGTACGCCTTTCGATCATCTGCGAGCGGGCGAGGTCGGCCAGCGCCTTCACGTAGGCGCCGCGCTGCGCGCCGGGCACGCCGCACGCGACGAGCGCCGCCTCGGCGCTGGGGTGGCCGGCCAGCGCCTCGACCACCGCCACCAGCTGCTTCGACTTCAGGAAGGACAGCTTGCGGTTGCCGAAGTGGTAGACCAGCGCGCCGAACGGCTCCGGCCGCAGCGCGACCGAGCGGGCCTTCTGCCAGGGCAGCGCCGGGTCGAAGTCGACCGTCACGGAGGGCCCGGCCGGAGCGGTCACCGGGGGCGGCTCAGTAGACGCCGCACATGCCGTCGATGGAGACCTCCTCGACGAGCGACTCCTCGACGAGGGCCTCCTCGGTCGCGGGGGCCTCGGGGGCCCGGAACTCGGCGGCGGGGACGTCGGTCGGGGTGGTCTCGGGCATGTCGGCCTCCGTGAACGCGGTCACATGGACGAGCCGGACGTTAGTGACACCCGGTGCCAGGGGCAACAGCGGGTCGCCCACGCCCCGTGGACGGGCACAATGCCCGCGTGGCGGGGACGAGGACGGCGGCCGAGGCCGGCCCCGACGGGCGCGCCCGGGTGGAGCGCGCCGCGCTCGACCTGTTCGCCACCCGCGGGTTCGAGCAGGTGACCAGCGACGAGGTCGCCGACTCCGCGGGCATCAGCCGCCGGACGTTCTTCCGCTACTTCCCGACCAAGGCCGACGCCGTCTGGGGCGACTTCGCCGGCCACGTCGCCCGGCTCGAGCGGCTGCTCGCCGTCGCCGACCCGGCGCAGCCGGTGCTCACCTCGGTCTGCGCCGCCTACGTCGAGGTGAACGACTACCCGGACGCCGAGCTGCCGCTGCTGCGGGAGCGCATGCGGCTGATCCTCACCGAACCGGCCCTCCTCGCGCACAGCCAGCTGCGCTTCGCCGAGGTCGACCGGGTGGTCGCCCGGCACGTCGCGACCCGGACCGGCGGCGAGCCGACCGGGCTGCTGCCCCGGCTGGTCGCGGCGAGCACCCGCGCCGCCGCCACCACGGCGTTCGAGGCCTGGCTCGCCCAGGCCGGCTCACCCCTCACCCGGCACCTGCACCTGGCGTTCGACGAGATGGCGGCGGGGTTCCCCAGCCTCCGCGGCTGACCCGGCCGGCGACCCGGTGTGGCCGCCGTCTCATCCGCGGCGCTAGCCTGGCACTCAGTGCCACCGGCCGCCGCGCCGGCCCACCGCCCGGTCGACCGGGCCGGACGAAGGAGAGCCCCATGGCCAGCGCGTGGTTCGAGTCGGTCGCCGAGGCCCAGCGCCGCGCCAGGCGCCGGCTGCCCAAGGGCGTCTACGGCGCGCTGGTCGCCGGCTCCGAGCGCGGGCTGACCCTCGAGGACAACCTCGCCGCCTTCGCCGAGCTCGGCTTCTCCCCGCACACCGCCGGGCTGGCCAACGAGCGCAACACGGCGGTCACCGTCATGGGCCAGCCGGTGTCCATGCCGGTGCTGATCAGCCCGACCGGCGTGCAGGCCGTCCACCCGGACGGCGAGGTCGCGGTGGCCCGGGCCGCCGCCGCCCGCGGGGTGGCGATGGGGCTCTCCTCGTTCGCCAGCAAGCCGATCGAGGAGGTCACGGCGGCCAACCCGCAGACCTTCTTCCAGGTGTACTGGGTGGGCACCCGCGAGGAGATGCTCGCCCGCATGGAGCGGGCGCGGAAGGCCGGCGCGGTCGGGCTGATCGCCACGCTGGACTGGTCGTTCGCCTACGGCCGCGACTGGGGCAGCCCGTTCATCCCGGAGAAGATCGACCTCGAGGCGGTGCGCCGGTACGCGCCGCAGGTAGCCCTCAAGCCGCGCTGGCTGCTCGACTTCGCCCGCACCCGCAAGCTGCCCGACCTGACCGTGCCCAACATGGTGGCCACGCCGGGCGACCCGGCGCCGACCTTCTTCGGCGCGTACGGCATGTGGCAGCAGTCGCCGATGCCCACCTGGGAGGACGTCGCCTGGCTGCGCGAGCAGTGGGACGGCCCGTTCATGCTCAAGGGCGTCATGCGGGTCGACGACGCCAAGCGCGCCGTCGACGCCGGCGTCACCGCCATCTCGGTCTCCAACCACGGCGGCAACAACCTCGACGGGACGCCGGCCTCGGTGCGCGCCCTGCCCGCGGTGGCCGAGGCGGTGGGCGACCAGATCGAGGTGCTGCTCGACGGCGGCATCCGCCGCGGCGGCGACGTCGCCAAGGCCCTGGCGCTGGGCGCGAAGGCGGTCATGATCGGCCGCGCCTACCTGTGGGGGCTCGCGGCCAACGGCCAGGCCGGCGTGGAGAACGTGCTCGACCTGCTCCGCGACGGGCTGGGCTCGGCGATGGTCGGCCTGGGCCGGTCCGACGTCTCGGAGCTGCGCCGTGACGACCTCGTCGTCCCGCCGGGCTTCGAGCGGGCCCTGGGCGACACCGCGGTGGAGAACGCGCTGCTGGCCACCTCGCCCGCCCGCCGGCGGCGCGAGGCCTGATCCCCGGGGAAGTCGGGGCCACGCCCGAGGGCGGCCTGCCAGGATGACCGGCGTGAGCGAGCCGGTACGGTCCCAGGACCTCCGCATCTCCGACGCCGAGCGCGCGGCCGTCGCGGCGGGGCTGCAGCGCGCCCACGACGCCGGCCAGCTCGACCTCGCGGAGTTCGACGAGCGGGTCCGGGCCGCGTGGGGAGCGCGCACCCGCGGCGAGCTGGCCCGGGTGACCGCCGACCTGCCGGCGCTGCCGCCGCCACCCGGCCCGCGCCGGGTGTTCCGCGACGACGCCGCCGGCACCGCGATGAAGGTCCTCACCACCGTCTGGCTCTGCCTGAGCCTGGTGAACCTCGCGGTCTGGGGCATCCTCGAGCTCACCGTGGGCGGGGTCCACCCGTGGTGGCTCTACGTGGCCGTGCCGCCGGGCGCCGTGCTGGGTGCGCTCCACGCGATCGGCACCGGCCGGCCGGACCGCGGCTGAGACCGGTGGCGGCCGGGCTCAGCGGCCGAGCAGGCCGCCCAGCCCTCCCCCACCGCCGAGCTTCTTGACCAGGTCCATCGGGTCGATGCCGAACTTCTGCAGCAGACCGGCGTCGCGGTCGGTGTCCACCTGGCCGGGCAGCTCCTGGTCGGCCTGCTGGGCCTTGCCGTCCTCGCCCTGGGAGCGCAGCAGCTGCAGGATCTGGTCCTTGTCGATGTTCATGACCGGCGAGGTACCCCTGGGCCGCCGCTCACACCCGCACGGAACGGACGATGCGGTCGGGGCGGACCCGCACCAGCGCGGCGTCCCCGAGCCAGCGTCGGAGCGTGCCGGTCGGGTCCTCGATCGGGACGGCGGTCCCGTCGGGGCGCCGGATGCGCAGGTCCGCGGTGATCTCGACGTAGCCGTCGCCGAGGACGTCGTCCAGCCGGCGGACGGTTCCGTCGACGACCACCTCGGGCTGCGGGAGGAGCGTCCCGGCCAGCCGACGGCCGGCCCGGCCCCGGCGCGCCACCAGCGGGCCGCGGCGCAGCGGCGGCGTGCGGCTGTCCGTGGCCAGCCGGGCGACGGCGGGGATGCGGCGGACGGCGGCCAGCACCACCCGCCGCAGCACCGCGCCGCCGCGCCCGCCGCCGGTCATCAACCGACCGAGCAGCAGCGCCACCCGGATCAGCTCCCGCGCGTGCGGTTCGCGCTCGGCGCGGTAGGTGTCCAGCAGCGCGTCCGGCGCCTCCCCGCGGAGGACGGCGGCGAGCTTCCAGGCCAGCTGGTGGACGTCGCGCAGCCCGAGCCCCAGCCCCTGGCCGACGAACGGCGGGGTCAGGTGGGCGGCGTCGCCGGCCAGCAGCACCCGCCCGTCCCGCCAGCGGTCGGCGACCTGCGCCCGGAACGTGTACTCGGCCGCCCGCAGCACCCGGACGTCGGCGGCGCCCGCGACCGGCGCCAGCAGGGCGGCCAGCCGCTCGGGGGAGGAGAGCTCCTCCGCGGTCTCCCCCGGCGCCAGCCGGAACTCCCAGCGGTAGCGGTCGCCGGTGACCGGCATGAAGGTGGCCGCCCGGCGCGGGTCGCACACCTGGTGCACCCCGGGCCAGACCGGGAGCGGCGCCCGCGCCCGCACGTCGACGACCAGCCACCGGTCGGCGGGGGCGAGGTCGACCATCCGGGCGCCGATCAGCTCCCGGACCGTGCTGTTGGCGCCGTCGCAGCCCAGCACGGCCGCGGCCCGGACGGACCGTTCCACCCCCGTCGCCCGCTCGGCCAGCCGCACGGTGACACCCCCGCGGTCCTGCGCCAGGCCGGTCACCTCGCAGCCGCGGTGCACCTCGATGCCGGGCTCCGCCGCCGCGGCCGTGGCCAGCACCTCCTCCAGGTCGGGCTGGTGGACGAAGGAGCCCTGCGGCCAGCCGTGGGCACCGACGTCGGGGGCCCGGCGGAACTCGGCGAGCACGCGGTGCGCCCCGTCCAGGAGCCGCAGCCCGGCCATCGGCCGGCAGCGCGCGGCGACCTCGTCGGCCACGCCCGCCGCCTGCAGCGCCCGGAACACCTCGTCGTCGAGGTGGACCGCCCGCGGCAGCGGGTACGGCGCGGCGTGCCGCTCGAGGACGACCACCGCCAGGCCGCGGCGGGCCAGCAGCAGCGCCGCGGTCAGGCCCACCGGGCCGGCGCCCACCACGACCACCGGCCCGCCCGTCACGGCGCCAGTCTGGCCGACGCGGCCCCGCAGAGGTGCAGCACGTTGCACGCGGCACCGGGTGCCTTGACGCGGCGGCCTGCGGCTCAGCACCCTGTGACGCACTGCACACGCCGCTCCGACGTGTGCGCGGGCCACCCGCGACGACGCGGGTCGACGGAAGGAAATGCCGGGTGAAGACCAAGGGCGCGATCCTGTGGGGTGTGGGCGAGGAGTGGTCGATCGAGGAGATCGAGCTCGGTGATCCGCGGGAGGGCGAGGTCCAGGTCCAGCTCGCCGCCTCGGGGCTGTGCCACAGCGACGAGCACCTCGTCACCGGCGGCACCCCGGTGGCGTCCTACCCGGTCATCGGCGGCCACGAGGGCTCGGGCGTCGTCACCAAGGTCGGCCCCGGCGTCACCGGGCTGCAGGAGGGCGACCACGTCGTCACCGCCTTCATCCCCGCGTGCGGCACCTGCCCGCCCTGCTCGCGCGGGCAGCAGAACCTCTGCGACCTCGGGGCCAACCTGCTGGCCGGCACGTCGATCTCCGACGGCAGCTACCGGGTCCAGGCCCGCGGCAAGGACGTCATCCCGATGTGCCTGCTCGGCACGTTCTCCCCGTACATGACGGTGCACCAGGCCTCGGTCGTGAAGATCGAGCCGGACATCCCGCTCGAGGTCGCCGCCCTCGTCGGCTGCGGCGTCACCACCGGCTGGGGCTCGGCCACCAAGGTCGCCGACGTCCGGCCGGGCGAGAACGTCGTCGTCATGGGCGTCGGCGGCGTCGGGATGAACGCCGTCCAGGGCGCGGCCGCGGCCGGCGCGAAGCGGGTCATGGTCATCGAGCCGGTGGCGCAGAAGCGCGAGTGGGCCATGCAGATGGGCGCCACCCACGCCTTCGCGAGCATCGAGGAGGCCACCCCGGCGATCAACGAGCTGACCTGGGGCCGCATGGCGGAGAAGACGATCATCACCGTCGGCGACATCCAGGGCGAGGACATCGCCGCCGCGCTGAGCGTCACGGGCAAGGGCGGCCGCGCCGTCGTCACCGGCATGGGCAACGCCGCCAACGTCGACGTCAAGCTCAGCCTGTTCGAGCTCACGCTGCTGCAGAAGGACCTGCAGGGCGCGATCTTCGGCGGCCTCGCCCCGCGCAACGCCATCCCGGAGCTGCTCTCGCTCTACCAGGAGGGCCAGCTCAAGCTCGACGAGCTTGTGACCACGAAGTACAAGCTCGAGGACATCAACCAGGGCTACCAGGACATGCGCGACGGCAAGAACATCCGCGGGATGATCGTCTACGGCGACGCCGACCGCTGAACCCGCGGCAGTCGGTCTCCGCCCGCTCCTGGTGGGCAGGGACCGACTGCCGCAGGGCCGCTACCCCAGCAGCCGGGTCAGGGCCGGGCCCAGGTCGGCCAGCGAGCGCACGGGGGCGACCGAGCCCCCGCCGCGGGCGGCCAGCGCCCGCGACGCCGCCAGCGCCTCCTCCTCCGCCGTCCCGCCGGGCAGCGGGCACAGCACGTCGAGCCGGTCGATGCCGCCCAGCGCCGAGGCGGCGTCGCCCCCGGCTGTGGCCAGGCAGTCCGACAGCAGGACGACCAGCCGCTCGTCGGCGTGCGCCGCCGTCCGCAGCTGCCCGGCCGCCGCCCGGAGCGCCGCTGCGAGGTCGGTGGTCCCGTGCCCCCGGAGACCCACCAGCGCCAGCACCAGGTCCTCGGCCGACCGGTGCCGGCCCTGCTGCTGCAGAACCTCCACCCGGTCGGCGAACGCCAGCACGCTGGTGCCCAGCCGCTCCCCGGCGGCCAGGACGACGCCCGCGGCGGCCACCGCGGCGATCGCCACCCCCAGCCCGCTCATCGAGCCCGACCGGTCGACGACCAGGCACACCGCCCGGCGGGCGCCGGCCCACCGGCGGGTCGCGACGTCCTCCGGGGCCGGCGGCCACGGCCCGCTCCACCGCTCCAGGGTGCGGTCCAGGTCCAGCTCGCCGTCACCGCCTCGGCCGGTGACCAGCCGCCGGGTGCCCCGCGCCCGGGCGGCGCCCACCCGGCCCACCTGCACGAACACGCGGGCCGCCAGCCGGCGCGCGGCCGCCCGGAGCTCGCGGTCGGTGGCCGTCGCGAGATCGGCGAGCAGCGCCGCCGCGGCGTCGGGATCGGCGCCCATCAGGCCGGCGAACGCCTCCTCGTCGAGCTCGCCCACCTCGGGGCTGACCTCGTCGAAGGCGGCGTGCCGCAGCTGCAGCTCGCGGCGCGCGGTCTGCCGCGGGCCCCGCCGGGCCGGCCGCTCGCGCCGGGCGCCCCCGCTGTCCGGGCCTGCCGCCTCAGGCGGCAGGCCCCCCGCTTTTCCCGGGCCGTCCCCGGCGGGCGACGGCGGCGCCCCGGGCGACGGGTCCGGCGGCGCCGCCCCGACCGGCCACACCTGGTCGAGGATCTCGTCGAGCACGGCCTCCGGGGTCCGCTCCACACCCTCGGTCACCCGGATCCGGCCGGAGAGCGCCGCGTGCAGGGCGTCCCGCGCCGCCTCGCGGGCGCCGTCGTCCTCGAGACCGGCCAGGCCGCGGAGCCGCAGCAGCCCGTCGAGCAGCAGCACCAGGTCGATCGCCCCGCGCACGGACGACCCGGTGCGCAGGTCGCGGTGGCCGCGGGTGGCCCGCACCAACGCCACCGCGAGGGCGACCGGCCGGGGCCGCGCGCCGGTCACCGAGGCGACGATCTCCCGCTCGGCGGCCTCGTCCTGGTAGCCGAGCACCACCCGGCACATGCGGTCGGCGATCGCCTGGCCCACCCGCGCGGTGCCGATCGCGTCGAAGGGGTTCATCGCCGCGATCAGCCGGAAGCCCGCCGCCGCCCGCACCGTGCCCAGCCGGGGGACGGCGATCTCCCCCTCGGTCAGCACCGTGATGAGGACGTTCAGGGTCTCCTCGGGGATGCGGTTGAGCTCCTCCAGGTAGAGCAGGCCCGAGCCGCGCATCGCGGTGAGCAGCGGGCCGTCGGTGAAGCTGCCGGGCACGTAGCCCTCGGCCATCACCGCCGCCGGGTCGTAGGAGCCGACCAGCCGGGCGGGGGTCAGCTCGGCGTTGCCCTCGACGAAGACGACGTCGCGGCCCACCTCGCCGGCGACCGCCCGCAGCAGCGTCGACTTCCCGGTGCCGGGCGGCCCTTCGAGGACGACGTGCCGATGGGTCTGCAGGGCGACGGTGAGGACCTCGCGCTCGCGCTGCAACCCGATGACCGGGGGACCGTCGCTCACCGGGCTCCTCCCTGCGCCGTGGCGCACCTGCCGCAGCCGGACCGCGGTGGCGCGTCCGGCCGGGACCCGTCGGCGGGCCCCGGCCGGACGCTACGGCAGATCAGCCGCCGAGGGTGTTCAGGTCGACCGGGTTCTCCGGCGCCGTGATCTCGACCGTCTCGCCGAACTCGCTGAACCGCACCGTGGCCGGGGCGTCGCCCTTGTCCTCGATCAGCAGCGGGTAGGGGGCGTCCTCGTCGTCGGCGACGGTGAGGGTGCTGCCGTCGTCCTGGGTGACGACGACGACCGGCTCGCCGTCCAGCTCGCCGGAGGTCACCTCGCCGGTGATGTCGCTGCCACCGGAGGCGCGCAGCTCCTGCACGAGGCCGGAGAGGGTCAGCGTGCTGAACGAGCCCGCCGCCTCCTCGGGCATGAGCACCCACTGGCCCTCGAGCTGCCCGGCGAACTCGGCCGGCATGCCGAAGGAGGCCCAGAAGTCGGCCGGGGCGCGGACGTAGGCGGTGCCGGCGGTGTAGACCAGCTCGACGGTCGCGCCGTCCATCGTGATGGTGCCCTGGGCGTCCTCGCCCTGGAGCTGCAGGTCGAGCTCCTGGGTCGTACCGCCCTCCTCCATCGACCCGACGACGTGCGCCGCGCCGGCCTCCTCGAGGGCGCCGAACGCGGTGTCGACCACCTCGGCGGCGTCCTGGTCGGCCAGCGAGCTCGCGCTCTCGGCGGCGGTGGTCGTGGCCGGCGCTGCGGTGCCGGCGTCCTCGGAGCCGCCGCAGCCGGCGAGCAGCAGGACGGCGGCGCCCGCCGTGGCGAGACGTTGGATGCGCATGGTTCCCCTCGTGTCCGGCGGGCCGGTCGGCCCCGCCGCGCGCCATGGTGCAGGGCACCGGCCCGCGCGGCGCGCACCGGGGTGGGCGTGTCCACCCCTCAGGGGGACGGGGACCGCCGGGGCAGCCGCGCCCGGGAGCGCCCGGCGGCCGCGGGGTCCAGCGGCACCGGGCTGCGCAGCACGGCCGGGCCCAGGCGCAGCACGCCGTCGGAGAGCGCCCCGCAGCGCACACCCCCGCGCCCCCGCAGACCGCGGTGCGCACCGGGCGCGAGCACCAGGTCCATCCACGCGCAGGGGTTGGCCGGCCGCCCGCCGCCCAGCAGCACCGGGCCGTCGCCGCAGTCCAGGGAGAACCGCCGGCCCCGCAGCGCCTCGACCTCCGCGCCGCGCAGCACCACGTTGCGCCGCGCGAGCAGCGGGTCGAGCGGCGCCACGCCGAGCTCCGCGGCGAGCTCCTCCAGCGACTCCACCGCCAGCACGGTCACCTGCGCGTCGCGGTGGGCCGGCCTCCCGGCGTAGCGGTCCCCGACGATGCCCACGCCGGCCCGGAGCTCCAGCCGCTCCCGCCGGTCGGCCGCCTGATCCGGGACCGCCGTCCCCGGCCGGCCGTCGTAGCGGTGCACCGGCGAGGCGAGCAGCCCGACCACCTCGACGTCGTAGCGGTGCCTCAGCGCTCCGCCGTCTCGTGGATGGGCCCCTCGACCTCGGCCAGTCGCCGGCCGGTCCCGCCCCACCGGCCCTGGATGATCTCCGCGGCGATCGACACCGCCGTCTCCTCGGGGGTGCGGGCGCCGAGGTCCAGGCCGATCGGCGAGGCGAGCCGGGCCAGCTCCCCGTCGGTCAGGCCGGCCTCGCGCAGCCGGGCCAGCCGTTCGTCGTGCGTGCGCCGCGAGCCCATGGCCCCCACGTACGCGACCGGGGTCCGCAGCGCGACCTCCAGCAGCGGGACGTCGAACTTCGGGTCGTGGGTGAGCACGCAGAGCACGGTGCGCTCGTCGACCCGGCCGGCGTCCACCTCGGCCTGCAGGTAGCGGTGCGGCCACTCGACGACGACCTCGTGCGCGTCCGGGAAGCGCTTCGGCGTCGCGAACACCGGCCGGGCGTCGCAGACGGTCACCCGGTAGCCGAGGAAGGCACCGACGCGGGCGACGGCGGCGGCGAAGTCGATCGCGCCGAACACCACCATCCGGGCCGCCGGGGCGAAGGAGTTCACGAACAGGGTCAGGTCGTCGCCGCGCCGCTCGCCGTCGTGGCCCACGTGCAGCAGGGCGGTGCGGCCGGCGGCCAGCATGCCGCGGGCGTCGTCGGCGACGGCGTCGTCCAGCCGCCGCGAGCCCAGCGTGCCGGAGGCGCGGTCGGGCCAGAGCACCAGCCGGCGGCCCAGCCGGTCGTCCGGCCCGGCCACCACGGTGACGACGGCGACCGGCTCGTGGCGGCCCACCGACTCCGCGACCTCGCCCAGCTCCGGGAAGGACTCGCGGGACACCGGTTCGACGAAGACGTCGAGGATCCCGCCGCAGGTCAGCCCGACGGCGAACGCGTCGTCGTCGCTGACCCCGTAGCGCCGCAGCACCGGCTCGCCGGTCTCGACCGCGTCCTTGGCCTCCTCGTACACCGCGCCCTCGACGCAGCCGCCGGAGACGCTGCCGACCGCCGTGCCGTCGGGCCCGACCAGCATCGAGGCACCGGCCGGCCGCGGCGCCGAGCGCCAGGTGCCCACGACCGTGCCCACGCCGACGGTCTCCCCCGCCTGCCACCAGCCGACGAGATCGTCCAGGACATCACGCATGCGCTCGCCCCTCCGGACCGCGTTGTTCCACGTGCAACGTCTCACGCACGGGCTATCACTCCCGACAGCTCCTCGAACGCGGCCATGCTGTGCCCGGCCACGAAGTGGTCCACCGACGGCAGCGCCGCCTGCATCCCGCCGGTGAGCGGTTCGTACCCCATCCGGCCCTTGTGCGGGTTGACCCAGACCACGGTGTGCGCCAGCCGCTTGAGCCGCGCCATCTGCTCGGCCAGCAGCGCGGCGTCCCCGCGCTCCCACCCGTCGCTGCAGACGACGACGACCGCCCCGCGCGCGGTGCCGCGCTGGCCCCACCGGTCGAGGAACGCCTTGAGCACCTCGCCCAGCCGCGTGCCGCCCGACCAGTCGGGGATCGCCTGGCCGCCGGCGGCCAGCGCCCGGTCGGGGTCGCGCAGCCGCAGCTCGCGGGTGACGCGGGTGAGCCGGGTGCCGATCGTGAACACCTCGGTCGACGCCGGCCGCGCCCGGACCGCCGCGTGCGCGAAGCGCAGCAGGGCGTCGGCGTAGGGGGTCATCGAGCCCGAGACGTCGACCAGCAGGACGACGCGCCGCGGGCGGGGTCGCGCCCGGCGGTGCACCAGGCGGCTGACCTCGCCGCCGTCGCGCAGCGCCCGCCGCACCGTGCGGGCGGGGTGCACCGACCCGTGGACGGCCGGCCGCCGGCGCCGGGCGGGGCGCATCGGCGCGGCCGGCACCATCAGCGCGAACAGCCGCCGCAGGTGCGCCTTCTCGGCGTCGGTCAGCCCGGCGACGTCGCGGTGCCGCAGCACCTCGTCGGCGCTGGCGCGGGCCGCGAGGTCGGGGGCGTCGGGGTCCTCGTCGCCCTCACCGGTGCCGGCGTCCAGCGGGGCGCTGACGGCCAGCCGCGGCTGCACCTGCGCCGCGGCGGGGGCCGGGCGGGGGCGGCGCCCCGAGAACCAGCCGAGGAAGGCGGCGTCGTAGCGGTCCAGGTCGTCCGGCCCGGCGCAGAGGGTGAGCCGGCCGGCCCAGTAGACCGCCGAGGGGCGCAGGACGTCGAGGTGGCCGAGCGCGGCGAGCATGGCCTGGACCCGGTCCGGGGAGGCGGGCACGCCCGCGTGCCGCAGCGTCCGGGCGAAGCCCAGCACCGTGTCGACGACGTCCCGCTCAGCCACCGAGCAGCGCCTCCGGGGCCAGCGACCGCACCCGCTCGGTGTCCTCCCGGTACTTGAGCACCGCGCCGAGGGTGCGCGCCGCCAGGTCGGGGTCCAGGTCACGAGCGCCCAGGGTGTGCAGCGCCGTCGCCCAGTCCATGGCCTCGGCCACCCCGGGCGGCTTGAGCAGGTCGAGGGTGCGCAGCGTCGCCGTCGCCCGGGCCACCTGGCGGGCCAGCTGCTCGGTGACCTGCGGCAGCCGGCGGCGCAGGATCGCGACCTCGCGGTCGAAGTCGGGGTGGGCGAGCCAGTGGTAGAGGCAGCGGCGCTTGAGGGCGTCGTGCACCTCGCGGGTCCGGTTGGAGGTGAGGACGACCAGCGGCGGGACCTCCGCACGGACGGTGCCGAGCTCGGGGATGGAGATCGTGAAGTCGGAGAGGATCTCCAGCAGGAACGCCTCGAACTCGTCGTCGGCGCGGTCCACCTCGTCGACCAGCAGCACGCTCGGCGCGTCCTCCAGCGCCTGCAGCAGCGGCCGGGCCAGCAGGAACCGGCGGTCGTAGAGCGAGGCCTCCAGCCGGGCGGGGTCGTCGGCGGCGTGCGCGGCCTCGGCGGCGCGCAGGTGCAGCAGCTGGCGGCCGAAGTCCCAGTCGTAGAGCGCCTGGCTGGCCTCCAGCCCCTCGTAGCACTGCAGCCGGTAGAGCGGCCGGCCGGTGATCTGCGCCAGCGCCTGGGCCAGCGCCGTCTTGCCGACGCCGGCCTCCCCCTCGAGGAACAGCGGCCGGTGCATGGCCAGCGCCAGGTGCGCGGCGGTGGCCAGCCCCTCGTCGGCGAGGTAGCCGGTGCCCTCGAGCGCGGCGGCCAGCTCGTCGGGGGTCCCGGGGACCGTGCGCTCGCTCACAGCAGCAGCATCCCACCTGGCCGCCGGCGTCCGCGCCCGCACCTCCCCCCGTCGGGCACGATGGCCGCATGCCGACCGCCGCTCCCGACCCGCTCGCCCTCGGCGACGACCTGCGCGCCTTCGTCGACGCCTCGCCCTCCCCCGCCCACGCGGTCGCCGAGCTGGTGCGCCGGCTGCGCGCGGCCGGCTTCACCGAGCTCGCGGAGGCCGACTCCTGGGCTCCGGCGCCCGGCGGGCAGCACTTCGTCGTCCGGCACGGGAGCGTGATCGCCTTCCGCCTGGGCAGCGGCCCGCTCGCCGGGGCCGGCATGCGGCTGGTGGGCGCGCACACCGACTCCCCCACGTTCAAGGTCCGGCCGCGCTGGGAGGTGCGGCAGTCCGGGTACCGGCTCGTCGGCGTCGAGCCCTACGGCGGCGGCCTCTGGCACACCTGGCTGGACCGGGAGCTCACGGTGGCCGGCCGGCTGGCGCTCCGTGGGGGGCGCACCGCCCTCGTCCGGCTGCCGGGTGCCCCCCTGCGGCTGCCGTCGCTGGCCATCCACCTGGACCGGAGCGTCCGGGAGGGGCTGACCCTCGACCCGCAGCAGCACCTGGTGCCGGTGTGGGACCGCGACCTCGGCACGGGCCCCGGCCTGGCCGAGGCGCTGGCCGACGCCGCCGGGGTCGACCGGGGCGACGTCGTCGGCACCGACCTGGTGCTGGCCGACACCCAGCCCTCGGCGCGCGCCGGCGCGGACGGCACCTGGGTGGCCGCGCCGCGGCTGGACGACCTCGCGTGCTGCCACTCCGGGCTGCTCGCACTGCTGGCCGCACCCGCCGGCGAGCGCACGCAGGTGCTGGTCTGCAACGACCACGAGGAGGTCGGCAGCGGCTCGATGTCCGGCGCCCGCGGCAGCTTCCTCGAGGACGTCGTCCGCCGGCTGGCCGCCGCCACCGACCCGGGGGACCCGCAGGCGGCGCACCGGGCGCTGGCCCGCTCGGTGCTGGTGTCGGCCGACATGGCCCACGCCGTGCACCCGACCCGCGCGGAGCGGCACGAGCCCGCGCACCGGCCCGAGCTCGGGGGCGGGCCGGTGCTCAAGGTGAACGCCAACCAGGCCTACGCCACCGACGCGGCGTCGGGCGGCTGGTTCACCGAGCGCTGCGACGAGGCGGGCGTCCCCGTGCAGACCTTCGTCACCCGGGCCGACCTGCCGTGCGGCAGCACGATCGGGCCGCTCACGGCGACCCGGCTGGGCGTCGCCACGGTCGACATCGGCGCCCCGATGCTCGCGATGCACTCCTGCCGCGAGCTGGCCTCGGCGCACGACGTCCCGCTGATGGTCCGCGCCCTGGCGGCCTGCCTGGCCGGCTGACCGCCCCCGGGCGCGACGGCGGCGGCCGACCGGAGTCTGGTCTCGGTCGGCCGCCGCGCGTCAGGTGTCCCCGGCCGGGGCCGGGGAGCGATCACATGCGCCGGTTGGCGCCGTCCGCGCCGTCGACCTCGATCTCCTCCTTGCGGAGGGTCTCGTCGACCTGCACGTCGTCGGTGACGGTCTCCTTGTCCAGGCGGACCCGCTCGACCGGCGTGGCCTCCTTGGAGACGACCGGCTTCTCGGCGCGGAGGGTGACCTCGTGCTCCTCCTCGCTGATCGCCGGCCCGTCCATGGCGTTGCCGGCGTTGGCGTCCGTGATCGGCTCGCGCTCGACCCGGACCTCCTCGTGCGACACGGGGACGGTCTCGGTGACGTTCTCGCTCACGACGTACTTGCGCAGCCGGGCCCGGCCGGTCTCCTCGGAGCGGGTCCCGACCTCCAGCCGCTCCTCGGAACGGGTCATGGCGTTGTCGGTGGTCGGGCCGGAGGTGTCGTGGCCGACCGTGCCGCGGGTGTCGGTGCGGGCGGTGTCGGTGTACCCGGTGTCGGTACGACCGGTGCCGGCCACGCCGGCGGTCCCGGCCACGCCCGTGGTGTCGGTCGTGGTCGTGGTCTCGGTGCGACCGGTGGTCCCCGTGCCGAGGCCGTAGTACCGGTACAGCTCCTCCTCCTCCTGCGGGGAGAGGTGACCGTCGGTGTCGATCTTGGGGGCGTCCTTGACGCGGTCCTTGCTGACCGGTACGCGGAGCCCGTCGTCGGTCAGGTTGGCGTCACGGATCGGGACGAAGGACTCCTTGGTCCCGAACAGCCCGGTGCGCACGGTCACCCACTCCGGCTGGCCGGTCTCGTCGTCGAGGTAGACCTCGGAGGCCGACCCGATCTTCTGACCCTCGGTGTCGTAGACGTCCTGGCCGATCACGCGGCTGATGGTCTCGGTGCCGATCATCGTCGTTGTCGCTCCTATCTGAGCTCGGGTGACGTTCGTCCCTCGGATGGGTGACCGGCACGATCGCCGTGAAACGACCGGATCGAGATCAACAGCCGCGTGCGCCCCCCTCCGTCCCCGCATCCGCGCCCACCGGCGGGCGCCCGAGGCAGGTCGGACCGACCATCGCCGCAGGTCACGCCCCGGGTCGCCGCCGCGGGGGGTGGTCAGCGGAACGGCCGGCGACCGCCCGAGCACCCGTGACGCAGCGTGATCCGTGGCCGCCCGGGCGTGTCGGGCCGGATCGGTCCGGCACACCCCGCCCGGCGCGTCGTCCACGACCCGGGGCGGGGCCTGCCTAGCGTCGTCGCGTGCCTCCCCGTTCGCCGTACGACGACCTGGTCCACCCCCGCACCGTGAAGAAGCCGGTGCCGCAGGTCGAGGCCGAGCGCGACCTCGTGGTCGAGGACCCGAGCTCCGGCTTCGTCGGGGCCGTGGTGCGCTGCGAGAAGGACGTCGTCCACCTGGAGGACCGCAACGGCCGCGTCCGGGCCTATCCGCTCGGCCCGGGTTTCTGGGTCGACGGCCGGCCGGTCGTGCTCGTGCGCCCGAAGCCGGTGGCGCCGGCCGGGCCGGCCCGCAGCGCCTCGGGGTCCACCTACGTCGCCGGCGCCCGGGCCCGGGTCGCCCGCGAGGGGCGCATCTACGTGGAGGGCAAGCACGACGCCGAGCTGGTCGAGAAGGTCTGGGGCCACGACCTGCGCATCGAGGGCGTCGTCGTCGAGCCGCTGCACGGCGTGGACGACCTGCCCGGCATCGTGCGCGAGTTCCGCCCGGCGTCCGGACGGCGGCTCGGTGTGCTGGTCGACCACCTGGTGCGCGGGTCCAAGGAGTCGCGCATCGCCGAGCAGGTCACCGGGGAGCACGCCCTCGTCGTCGGCCACCCGTTCATCGACATCTGGCAGGCGGTCAAGCCCTCGGTCGTCGGGATCAGGGCGTGGCCGACCGTCCCGAAGGGCGAGGACTGGAAGACGGGGGTCTGCCGCCGGCTGGGCTGGGAGGACGACACCGGATACGTGTGGGCGCAGCGCATCCTCGCCCGCGTGCGCACCTGGACCGACCTCGAGCCCGCCCTCATCGGCCGCGTCGAGGAGCTCATCGACTTCGTCACCACCGACTGACCCCGGCCACGATCGGGGAACCTGGTCATGGCGCTTCCTCCCTCACGGTGCGCGGTGAGGGAGGACGCCGTGCGGTGGGGGAGGACCGGTCCGGGGCGCCCCCGCCGCACGTCGAGCGGGGCGCGGGACGACGACGGGCCCGCCCGCGGGGATCGCGGACGGGCCCGTCGGACCGGGCGTCAGCCCGGGATGTAGTTGAAGGTGTCCGGGTCGGGCCCGGTGCGCTCGCCGCGGTCCAGGCCGGTCAGCGTGGCCATGTCCTCACGACCCAGCTCGAAGTCGAACAGCGCGAAGTTCTCCTCCATGCGCTCGCGGGAGGAGGACTTCGGGAAGACGACGTCGCCGCGTTGCACGTGCCAGCGGAGCACCACCTGGGCCGGGGTCCGGCCGAGGCGCTGGGCGATCTCGGTGATCGCCGGGTCGCCCAGCACCTTGCCCTGGGCGATCGGCGACCAGGCCTCGGTCACGATCTGGTGCTCGGCGTCGAACGCGCGGACGTCGTCCTGCGCCAGGTAGGGGTGGACCTCGATCTGGTTGACGGCCGGGACGACCTCGGTCTCGTCGAAGAGCCGCCGCAGGTGGTGCGGCTTGAAGTTCGAGACGCCGATCGCGCGGCAGCGGCCGTCGCGGTAGATCTCCTCCATGGCCTTCCAGGTCTCGACGTAGTCGACGTCGATGCCCGGCAGCGGCCAGTGGATGAGGAACAGGTCGAGCTGGTCGAAGCCGAGGTCGGCCAGCGTCCGGTCGAAGGCGCGCAGCGCGTCGTCGCGGCGGTGGAAGCCGTTGTTCAGCTTGCTGGTCACGAAGATCTCGCCGCGGTCGATGCCGGAGCGGGCGACGGCCTCGCCGACACCCTTCTCGTTGCCGTACATCTCGGCGGTGTCGATGTGCCGGTAGCCGACCTCGAGCGCCGTCGCGACGGTGTCGGCGGTCTCCTCGGGCGGGACCTGGTAGACGCCGAACCCCAGCTGCGGGATCTCGACGCCGTTGTTCAGTGCGAGGGAGGGCACTCCGTGGGTGGGTGGCTGGGCCACAGGCTGATCCTTCCGGTTCGGGGGAGGGCCGCGAGCCGCACGGTCGGTCGTGCGCGATCGGCCCGTCCCCCGCCTACCCGGTGGTGCCCTCCTCAACCAGCTCCGCGCGCGCCGCCCGGTCGCCCACCAGCGCGGCCCCGGCCACCCCGAGCAGCGCCACGAAGGCGGCGGCGACCGCGGGCACGGCGAACGCCGTCTCGGCACCCCAGGCGTCCACCGCGGCCCCCGCCGCCGCCGAGCCGACCGTGACGCCCAGCGTGAGCCCGGAGATGGTCCAGGAGAGCGACTCGGTGAGCAGGCCCGGCGCCGTCCGCGACTCCACCAGCGAGGTGCCCGAGACCAGCACCGGCGCGATGGTCAGCCCCGCGAGGAAGCCCACGCCGACGAGCACGGCCAGCGACCCGACGCCCCACAGCAGCTGCGCGGCCAGCCCGAACGCGACCGCCGTCGCCACGAACCGCGTGGCCAGCGTGCCGGGCAGCCGCGCGAGGCCGTAGACCAGGCCGGCCACCAGGCTCCCCGCGGCGAAGACGGCGAGCGCGACCCCGGAGAGCGCCGGCGCCCCCTCGGCCTCGGCGAAACCGACCACCACGACGTCGATGGCGCCGAACACGGTGCCCACGGCCAGGTACGTGACGGTGACGACCAGCAGCGTCGGCGTCAGCACCGCCCACCAGCGCGCGGTGGCCGACCCGGCGACGGGGTGCGGCGGCGGGTCGGTGTCACGCAGCCCGGCCAGCCAGAGCCCGCCGACCGCCCCCAGGACGACGCCGGTCAGGAACCCGACGGGCGGGGCGACCAGCGTGGCCAGCAAGGTCACCAGCGGCGGGCCGACGACGAAGACCACCTCGTCGACGACGGCCTCGAAGGCGAACGCCGTCTGCCGGCCGGCGGGGTCGAGCGCCGCGGCCCACCGCGCGCGCACCAGCGACCCGATGTTCGGGCTGCTGCCACCGACCGCCGCGGCGAGCAGGAACCAGCTCCACCGAGGCGCGCCGCCCACCACGGCGGCGACGAAGGCGACACCCGAGAGGGCGAAGAGGGTCATCGCCAGGCGGAGCACCGGCCCCTGCCCGCGGCGGTCCATGGCGCGCGCCCACTGGGGTCCGGCGATGCCGTAGCTGAGCGCGAGGGCGCCGGAGACGGCGCCGGCGAGGCCGTAGCTGCCGGTCTCCCGGGAGACCAGCAGGACCGCGCCCAGGCCGAGCATGGGCGCGGGGAGCCGCCCCACCCAGCCGGCCAGGGAGAAGGCCACGGACCCGGGGACGGCGAACAGGCGGCTGTAGGGGCTGAAGACGGTGCGGGCCGACACGGTTCTCTCGCGCTTCCTGGCCACAGGCGAGTGCGGGACGTCCTCCGCCGGTCTCTCGGGTGGCGAGGGCACGGTAGCAACGGCTCCGCGGCGGCGCCCGCGCATTTCCACCCAGCCACGGATCGCCCGGCGCGGCTACATTCGGGCCATGACCGGCGCCGACCTCCCCGATCCCGTGGTCCGCCGGGGCGTGGGCGCGGTGGCCGCCGGGTCCGGCGGCCTGGTCGACCGGTACGGCCGCACCGCCACCGACCTGCGCGTGTCGCTGACCGACCGGTGCAACCTGCGCTGCACCTACTGCATGCCGCCGGAGGGCCTGCAGTGGCTGCCCAAGGTCGAGCAGCTCACCGACGACGAGGTCACCCGCCTGGTGCGCATCGGGGTGGAGCACCTCGGCATCCGGGAGGTGCGCTTCACCGGCGGCGAGCCGCTGCTGCGCCCGGGTCTGGTGGGCATCGTCGCCGCCGCGACGGCGCTGCGCCCGCGGCCCGAGGTCAGCCTGACCACCAACGCCATCGGGCTGTCCCGGATGGCGCCCGCGCTGGCCGGGGCCGGGCTGGACCGCATCAACGTCAGCCTCGACACGCTGGACCGCGAGCGGTTCAAGCAGCTGACCCACCGCGACCGGCTGGACGACGTCCTCGCCGGGCTCGCCGCCGCGCGCGACGCCGGGCTCACCCCGGTGAAGGTCAACGCCGTCCTGCTGCACGGGATCAACGACGTCGACGCCGTCCCGCTGCTCGACTTCTGCCTGGAGCAGGGGTACGAGCTGCGTTTCATCGAGCAGATGCCGCTGGACGCCCACCACGCCTGGACGCGCGGGCGGATGGTCACCGCCGAGGACATCCTGGAGCGGCTGACGGCGGCCCACGAGCTCGCGCCCGACAGCGAGGAGCGGGGCTCCGCGCCGGCCGAGCGCTGGCTGGTCGACGGCGGTCCGGCGACCGTGGGCGTCATCGCCTCGGTCACCCGGTCCTTCTGCGGCGCCTGCGACCGCACCCGGCTCACCGCCGACGGGCAGGTCCGCAACTGCCTGTTCGCCCGCGAGGAGTCCGACCTGCGCACGGCGCTGCGCGAGGGCGCCACCGACGCCGAGCTGGCCGACCGCTGGCGGATCGCCACGCTGGGCAAGCTGCCCGGCCACGGCATCGACGACCCGTCCTTCCTCCAGCCGAGCCGCCCCATGTCGGCGATCGGGGGCTGAGGTGCCCGCCGTCACCGTCCGCTACTTCGCCGGCGCCCGCGCGGCGGCCGGCGTCGACACCGAGCCCTGCGAGGCCGACACGCTGGACGAGCTCGTCGTGCGGGTCTCCGGCGCGCACGGTGCGCGGCTGGAGCGGGTGCTCGCCGCCTGCTCGTTCCTCGTCGACGGCGCCCAGCCCCGCGACCGGGCGGCCCCGCTGCCCGCCGGTGCGGTCGTCGACGTCCTCCCGCCCTTCGCCGGGGGCTGAGCCGCGCTCCACCGGGGTCCAACGCCCTCCCCCGGGAGCCGGACGGCCTTTGCCCCGAGCCGACCGCACCGGGAGGATGGGCGCCATGAGCATCTTCGACAAGGCGAAGGCGAAGGCCGAGGAGCTGTTCGGCCGCGCCGAGGAGCTGTACGGGGAGTCCCACGGCGACGCCGCGGCGAAGGTCGACGGGGAGGCCCACCGGCTGGAGGCCGAGGCCGAGGAGGCCGAGCTGGAGCGCGACGAGCGGACCGACGACGACGGGCTCGCCGGGGCCCGCTGATCCTGCTGCGGGCGGTTGGCGCCGCCCGCCCCGGGTAATACGGTCGCCATGGTTCCGCTAGGGATCGCAGACGTCGCACCGTGGCCGGACTGGCGAGCGGCCGCGGAGGGCGCGCTCGCGTTCCTGGCCGAGCACGTCGGCTGGGATCTCTGGATGGTCACCCAGGTCGTGGAGGACCGGCAGGTCGTCCTCCTGGCCCATCCCGACCGGGCCGTGCGCCCCGGCCTGGTGCTGCCCTGGGAGCGCAGCTTCTGCCGGCAGATGGTGGAGGGCAGCGCCCCCCGGCTGGCCACGGTGACGGCCGCGGTCCCCGAGTACGCCTCGCGGACGACCGGCCCGCTGCGCGACATCGCCGCCTACGTCGGCATCCCGCTGCTCACCCGGGACCTGCAGCTGTTCGGCACGCTGTGCGGGGTCGCCTACCGGGCCAAG
This sequence comes from Blastococcus sp. KM273129, assembly GCF_021698995.1. NCBI lineage: Bacteria > Bacillati > Actinomycetota > Actinomycetes > Geodermatophilales > Geodermatophilaceae > Blastococcus > Blastococcus sp. KM273129. The sequence continues at coordinate 57,249 of NZ_SSXB01000014.1, forward strand.
CCACGCAGCGCCGCCCGGGAGCTCTCCGTCGTGGAGGCCGCCGCCCGCATGCTGAGCACCCTGATGGCCGCGGGGTGGGACCCACCGCCGCTGCCGGGCGAGCCCGACCGGGAGGTGGTGTGCTGAGCCGGTGCGCGCCGAACAGCTGACCGGTCCCGTCTGCCACCACGGCGAGGGGCCCGTGTGGTCACCGGCCTGGGGAGGGCTGCGCTGCGTCGACATGCTCGCCGGCGACGTCCTCGCGGTGGGTGACGACGGCGCGGTGACCCGCCGGCACGTCGGTGCGGTCGCGGCGGCGCTCCGCCCGCGCCGCGGGGGTGGCGCGGTCATCGCCGTCGAGCGCGGCTTCGCGCTGGAGGCCCCCGACGGGGCGGTCACCCCGCTGCCCCCGGTGTGGAGCGATCCCGGCGTCCGCATGAACGACGGCGGCTGCGACCCCGACGGCCGGTTCTGGTGCGGCTCGATGGCCTACGAGCAGACGCCGGGCGCCGCCGCGCTGTACCGGCTGGACCCCGACGGCAGCGTGCACGAGGCGTTCGGCGGCGTCACGGTGTCCAACGGGCTGGCGTGGAACCCCGACGGGTCGCTGGCCTACTACGCCGACACGGCCACCCACCGCATCGACGTCCTCGACTACGACCGGGACGCCGGGCTGACCGGCCGCCGCCCGTTCGTGACCTTCGCCGGCGACGGCAACCCCGACGGGCTCACCGTCGACGCGGAGGGCGGCGTCTGGGTGGCGCTCTACGGCAGCGGCGAGGTGCACCGCTACGACGCCGGCGGCCGGCGGGACGCCGTGGTGGAGCTGCCCACCCCCCAGGTGACCGCCTGCACCCTGGGCGGCCCCGGCCTGGACCGGCTCTTCGTCACCACGTCGGCCGAGGGTGGCCCGGACGACGGCATCGCGGGGTCGTTGTTCACCGTGGACGCCGGCGTGCGCGGGTTGCCGGTGCGGGAGTTCGCCGGCTGAGGGGGCCGCCTACGGGCAGGCGACCCACTCCTCCTCGCCGTCGCCGAAGACCTGCCGCTTCCAGATCGGCAGCCGCCTCTTCACCTCGTCGACGAGCTCGGCGCAGGCGGTGAAGGCCTGGCCGCGGTGGGAGGCGCTGACCGCGCAGGCGAGCGCGACGTCCCCGATGCCCAGCAGGCCGACGCGGTGGCTGACGGCGACGGCGTGCACCTCGGGGCGGGCGGCGAACTCCTCGGCCAGCTCGACGAGGACCTCGGCCGCGCTCGGGTGGCCGACGTACTCGAGCTCGGTCACCGTGCGGCCGCCGTCGTGGTCGCGGACGACGCCGGCGAAGGAGACCACCGCCCCCGCCGCGGCGACGGAGACGGCCTCCTCGTGCTCGGCGACGGACAGCGGCGCGTCGAGGACCCTGGCGATCACGGCGCCGACGCTACCCCCGGCGGCGGCACGTCGAGGTCGACCGGATCGGCCAGGCCGGTGCAGTCCACCTCGACGACGTCGTGCGCGGCCAGGTACCGGCGGGCGCCCTCGTCGCCGGTCGCGGTCTCCGCGACGCCGGCCCAGTGGTCGCGCCCGATCAGCACCGGGTGGCCGCGGACGCCGTCGTAGGTGGCGGTCGCGAGCGCGTCCGGGGCGGCGTGGGCGGCGACGGCCCGCAGCGCCTCGGGCGTCATGCCGGGCATGTCGACCAGGGTGACCAGCGCGGCGTCCACCCTCCCCGGGAAACCGCGCAGCCCGTCCAGGCCGGTGCGCAGCGAGGAGGCCATGCCCGACTCCCAGTCCTTGTTCGCCAGCACCACGGCGTTCGCGAGGCGGGCGCTGCGCCAGACGTCGACCGCCCGCGCGCCGAGCACGACGAGCACCGGGTCGCAGACAGCGCCCGCCGTCGCCACGGCGCGCTCGACCAGCAGGCTGCCCTCGTACTCGACCAGCGCCTTGGGCATCCCGTAGCGGCGGCCGCCCCCGGCGGCCAGGACGACGGCTGCGGTCCTCATGCGCCCCACTCTCTCAGCGCGCGTAGACGGCGACCTCGGAGGCCTTGACACCGGCCCACACCTCGGCGCCCGGGACGAGTCCCATCTCGGCGAACGAGGTGGCGGTGACGTCGGCGACCAGCGGTACCTCGCCGTCGAGCTCGCAGCGCACCGTGGCCCCGTGCGGGGTGGCACCCACCACCCGCTCCCGCCAGAGGTTGCGCGTGCTGCCGTCCGGCCGGGTGGTGTAGAGGGCCACCGACTCGGGGCGGATCGCGGCGAACACCGGCCCGGCGGCCTCCTCGGCGATGGCCACCGCCGCCCCGCAGTCGAGCCGCACCGACCGGCCCGCGCCGGTGCCCGGCAGCAGCGACAGCCCCACGAGCCGGGCCACGTAGTCGGTGCGCGGCCGGCGGGCCACCTCGGCCGGGGTGCCCGTCTGCACGACCCGCCCCTCCTCGAGGACGACGACGCGGTCGGCGAGCGCCATCGCGTCCACCGGGTCGTGGGTGACCAGCACGGTGCTGCCGCGGAAGCCGGCCAGGTGGCGGCGCAGCTCGGCGCGGACGGTCAGCCGGGTGCGCGCGTCCAGGGCCGACAGCGGCTCGTCGAGCAGCAGCAGGGCCGGGTCGCCGACCAGCGCGCGGGCCAGCGCCGCCCGTTGCGCCTGCCCCCCGGAGAGCTCGGCCGGCCGCCGGGCGCCCAGCCCGTCGAGCCCCACCCGGGTGAGCCAGGCCGCCGCGGCCGCCCGCGCCTCCCCGCGGCGGGCGCCCCGCGTGCGGAGGCCGAAGGCGACGTTGTCGGCCACGCTCAGGTGCGGGAAGAGCAGGGCGTCCTGGAAGACCATGCCCAGCGCCCGCCGGTGCGCCGGGCGGGAGGTGACCCCGTCGTCCCAGACCTCGCCGCCGACGACGACCCGCCCGCGGTCGGGGGGCAGCAGGCCGGCCAGCACCCGGACGAACGTGGACTTGCCCGCGCCGTTCGGGCCGAGGAGGGCCAGCACCTCGCCGTCGGCCACCTCGACGTCGACGCGGAGGTCGAGCTCGCCGCGGCGGGTGCCGACGGACGCCTCCAGGCTCATGCGGCCCCCGCCCGGCCGAGCCAGCGGTCGCGGAGCAGCAGCAGGGTGGCCAGCGAGACCGCGAGCAGCACCACCGAGAGGACGATCGCCGCGTCCGGGTCCCGCTGCAGCGCCAGGTAGACCGCCAGCGGCATCGTCTGCGTGGTGCCGGGGAAGTTGCCGGCGAAGGTGATCGTGGCGCCGAACTCCCCGAGCGCCCGGGCCCAGCAGAGCACCGCGCCGGCCGCGATCCCCGGCGCGACGAGGGGGAGCGTGACCCGGCGGAACGTCGTCCAGCGGCCGGCGCCGAGCGTGGCGGCGACGTCCTCGAAGCGGCTGTCCGCGGCGCGCAGCGCACCCTCGACGCTGATGACCAGGAACGGCATCGCGACGAAGGTCTCGGCGATGACGACGGCGGCGGTGGTGAACGGGATCGTGATGCCGAAGGCGTCGTCCAGCCAGGAGCCGACGATGCCCTGCCGCCCCAGCACGAGGAACAGCGCGACGCCGCCCACGACCGGCGGCAGCACCAGCGGCACGGTGACCAGCGCCCGGAGCACCGAGCGGCCGCGGGCCCGCGAGCGGGCCAGCACCCACGCCAGCGGGACGCCGAGCACCAGCGAGAGCGCGGTGGCGAGCGTGGCCGACACAAGGGAGAGCCGCAGCGCCTGCCCGACCGCCGGTTCCGCCAGCTGGCCGGCCAGCTGCGACCACGGGGTGCGGACCAGCAGGCCGAGCAGCGGGAGCACGAGGAAGGCGACGCCGAGCGCGGCGGGGACGAGCAGCGGGCCCGGGACGCGGGTGGCGGGGCGGGTCACGGCGTCCGGAACCCGGCGTCCCGCAGCAGCTCGCGGCCCTCGGCGGAGAGCACCAGGTCGACGAACGCCTGCGCCGCGGCGGGGTCCCGGGCACCCGCCAGCACGCTGATCGGGTACCGGTTGGCGGCCGCCGCGGCCTCCGGCACCTCGATCGCGTCGACGGTCTGCTGCCGGGCGGCTGCGTCGGTGACGTACACGAGCGCCGCGTCCACCTCCCCGAGCTCCACCTTCTGCAGGGTGGCGCGGGCGTCCTCCTCGTAGGTGTCCGGCCGAGCGGTCACGCCGGCGGCGGCGAGGAGCCGCTCCGCCGCCGCACCGCAGGGCGCGTCCGGCGCGCAGAGGGCGACGGCCAGGTCCTCCCGGGCCAGGTCGGCGAGCCCGGTGACGCCGGCCGGGTTCCCCTCGGGCACGGCGAGGGTCAGCACGTTCTCGGCGAAGACCTGCGGGTCCTCGGCCAGGCCCGCGTCGGCGACCACCTGCATCTGCCGCTCGTCGGCGGAGGCGAAGACGTCGATCGGGGCGCCCTGGCTGATCGCCGTCGCCGCACCGGCGCTGCTGAGGTAGCCGAAGTCCACGTCGACGTCCGGGTGGCGCTCGCGGTACGCCGCCTCCACCCGCTCGAAGACGTCGATGAGCGAGGCCGCCGCGTACACCGTGAGCGTGCCGCCGGGCCGGTCGGCGTCCGGGTCGTCGGCGCCGCACCCGGCGAGGAGCGCGGCTGCCGCGAGCAGCACGAGCAGCGGACGCATGCCCTCCCCTCCCGGACGCCGGCTCCGGTGGCCGCGTCTGCGGAGCATCAGAGCAGCCTTCTCCGCGGCTGCGCAAGAGGCGCGAGGGGAGCCGCCCGCAGCTGCGGCTAGGGCACGTCGACGCTGACCTGGGTGGCCTTGACGGTGGCGACCGCCCGGACGCCGACAACCAGCCCGAGCTCGTCGGCCGCCTCCCGGGACATGAGGGAGACGACGCGGAAGGGCCCGGCCTGGATCTCCACCTGCGCCATGACGCCGTCGCGGACCACGTTGGTGACGATGCCGGCCAGCCGGTTGCGGGCCGACGACGGCGTCGTCCCGGGCTCGGGGGCGTCCCGGAGCTGGGTGGCGAGGCGGGCGAGGTCGGCGCCCTCGATGACCGCCGGGCCTCCGCCGTCCCGGTGCGCCGGCAGCCGTCCGCCGTCCACCCAGCGGCGGACCGTGTCGTCGCTGACGCCGAGCAGCGCGGCCGCCTCGGCGATGCGGTAGGTGGCGCCCACGGCAAGACCCTAGCCGCGGCCTGTGGACGACGGGCGCAGTCCACGGGCCGCTCCTCCCGGGCGTCGGCCCGGGCGGGCACCATGCCCCGCGTGATCGACGACGCCTGGCTCGCAGACCTGCTCCGGCACCGGGCCCCGAGGCTCACCGACGCCGGGGCGGCCGCCGAGCTGGCGGGGGTGCTGAGCGCGCGCGGGGTCCCGCTCGACGAGGACGGGGTGCTCACACGCACGCTGCTCGCCGCGCTGGACGAGACGTGGGAGCGGGGCTGGCAGCCGGCCGACGTCGCGCACGCCGCCCGGCGGCAGGCCGGTGCCGGGTCGGTGCCGCTGCTCGTGGCGCTGGTCGCCGAGCACGCGCGCCGGTCCGACGCCGTGTCCCGGGCGCCGGAGGGCTGGGTGCGGCAGCTGCGCGAGCTCGGGGCGCTGGACGCCGACCCTCCAGCCGGCGCTCTCGCCTGCACGGTCGTCGCCGCGTGGCACCGGGCGGAGCAACGGGCCCCGGCCGAGGCGTGGCGCATCGTGCTGCAGCTCACCGGCGTGCTGCGCACCGCCGCGCGGCTCGAGCTGCTGGTGCCGCCGCCCTCGCGGTGGGGCGCTCCGCGGGCGCGCGCGGACCGACCGGCTGCGGACGGCGACCGGGCGCTCCGCCGGATCCGCGGGCTGCTGGCCAAGGCGGAGTCGACCGCGTTCCCCGAGGAGGCGGAGGCGCTGACCGCCAAGGCGCAGGAGCTCATGACCCGGCACGCCGTGGACGCGGCCCTGCTCGGCGACGGCACACCGTCCGGCATCGACGTCGACGCCCGCCGGGTGCACCTCGCCGACCCGTACGCGCGGGCCAAGACGCAGCTGCTGGGCGCCGTCGCGGAAGCGAACGGGGTGCGGCTGGTCTGGTACCAGGGCCTGGGCATCGCCACCCTGGTCGGCGTGCGGGCCGATCTGGACGCGGTGGAGCTGCTGTTCACCTCGCTGCTGCTCCAGGTCGCCCACGCGCTCGCCGCCGCGGAGCGGCAGGACGGGCGGCGCTCGGGTTCGCGCACGTTCCGCCGCGCGTTCCTGCTGGGTTACGCCCACCGCATCGGGGAGCGGCTGGCCGCGGCGCGCCGGAGGGCGACCGAGGAGGCCGCTGCGGAGGCGGCGGCGGAACGCGGCGCGGACCTGCTGCCGGTGCTGCGGTCGCGGCAGGCGGCGGTCGAGGCGCGCACGGCGGAGCTCTTCCCGAAGGTGCGAGCCGGCCGCAGCCGGTCCTCGGTGGACGCGGGCGGCTGGTACGCGGGCAGGGCCGCCGCGGAACGCGCCGACGTCGCCCCTCGGCGGGCACCCCTCCGCTGACGCCCCGGAGCCGGACCGAGTCACCGGTCCGGCGTTCCCCACGCGGGCCGGCCCGCCACCGCGCGAGCGCCACCGCGATCACGTTTCCGCGGGAACGCCTTCAGCCCTCCCAGTGCGGGCCGGCCCACCACCCCTCGACCGTGTCGAGCGGTCCCCGCGGGAACGCTCGCCCCCCTCCCCGCCCGGGCCGGCGGTGCCACGGCAGGCGGGCGCCGACCTGTCACCGCTCCCCGTGAGATCGCCTCGGGCATCCCACGCTGGCCGGTCGGGCCACGCGTCGTGGCGTCACCGCGCCAAGGCGTTCCTGCGGGAACGCCGCACCCTCGTGGGCAGCGGTTGTGTCACACCTCGCCGTCAGCTTTCGTACATGTGTTCGACATTCGTGGATGACGGCCCGGTCGCAGAGACACCACTGGAGCAGCTCGCCCTGGCCATCACGAGCGGGGCGGTGCGGTTGGCGGCGGCGACGGCCACCTGGCTCCGGCTGGTCGCCGAGTTCGACCAGCGGGGCGGCTGGCACGGGGTCGGCATCCTCTCCTGCGCCCACTGGCTCGCCTGGCAGTGCGGCATGGGCCCCGGCGCCGCCCGGGAGCACGTCCGCGTCGCCCGGGCCCTGCGCGGCCTGCCGCGGATCGAGGCGGCGTTCGCCGCAGGCCGGCTGTCCTACTCGAAGGTGCGCGCCCTGACCCGGGTCGCCGAGCCGGACTCCGAGGCGGCGCTGCTCGAGTTCGCCTTCGCCGCCACCGGCGGTGACCGCCCTCGCCGAGGCGCGCGCCGCGCTGGACCGCCGCCCCGGCGACCCCCCGCGGCGAGAGGTCGTCGTCCACGTCGACACCGCCGTCCTGGCAGACGACACCGCTGCCGGCCGCGCCCACGTCCAGGGCGGGCCCGCGCTCACCGGCGCCCAGGCCCGCCGGCTGCTCTGCGGGGCGACCGTCGTGGCGATGATCGAGCGCGGGCGGGAGCCGCTGGCCGTGGGACGCCGGAAGCGGCGGGCCACCGGGGCGCAGCGCCGGGCCCTGCTGCGGCGGGAGGGTGGCTGCGCCCGCCCGGGCTGCCCCGAGTCCCGGCCCGAGCGCCTGCACGTGCACCACATGCACCACTGGATCCTCGGCGGCCGGACCGACGTGGCCGACATGGTGCTCCTGTGCGACGTCGACCACGGCCTCGTCCACGAGCGCGGCCTGGTGATGAGCCGCCAGGAGGGCCGGCTGGTGGTGACCACCCCCGAGGGGCAGCGCGTCTGGGGCACCGCCGACGCCGCCTTCACCGGCGGCCTGCACGGGGCGCCCCCGGACCCCGCACGCGGGGACGACCCCTACGCCGGTGTCGCGCCGATCGACACCACGGTCGGACGCCGCCCCGCCGACGCGCCCGCTCCCGAACGCAAGACCCGCCGCAGCCCCGGGGCGCCGGGCCACCGCAGGCGGTCACCGGCCCGGCCGGACCGTGGGGCCGGGCCCACCTCGAGCCGCAGCGACCGAGGACGTCGCCGCCCGGGTCGATCCCCCGGGCACGGCCGCGTCGGCGCATCCCCGGCGACCACGAGATCCCGGCTGCCCCTCTCGACCGCGACGGCCCGGCTCGACCGGGTCCTGTCCGCCGAGGGCCCGCCGGACCTGCCCGCTGCGGGACCCGCACCCTACGAGCGGCTGGACATGCACTGGGCGATCGGCGTCCTCATGGGCAACCGCGACCTCCTCCGGCGGCTGGACGCGGAGGGGAGGTCCCCCCTCGGCGGCTGAGCCGGCGTTCCCGCGGGAACGTCGTGAGCACCGCAGGGACGCCGGAGCACCTCGGGAGCACCGCGGGGGATGCGGCGTGGGCCAGCGCACCGTTTGCCGCACACCCCCGCCGGGGAGAGGCAGCCGGTGCCTCCCTCCTCCGAGCGGGACAACCCCGCCGGCGCCAGCGCCTCCGTCCGCACCCGCCGCATCCGCGAGTTCGCCCGCGAGGTCCTCGGCTACGAGGAGTTCCGCCCCGGCCAGGAGCGGGCCATGCAGTCCGTGGTCAGCGGCCGCGACACCCTCGCCGTGCTGCCGTCGGGCGCCGGCAAGACGGCGATCTACCAGGTCGCCGGCCAGCTGCTGGACGGGCCGGTGCTGGTCGTCTCCCCGCTCATCGCCCTGCAGCGCGACCAGGTCGAGCGGCTCACCGAGCTGGCCGACGACGCCGGTGGCGCGGCGCAGCTGAACTCCGCCCTCTCGGCCGGGGACCAGCAGGAGGCCCTCGACGGGCTGCGGGACGGAACGGTCCGCTTCCTCTTCCTCGCCCCGGAGCAGCTGGCCAAGCCCGAGGTCGTCGACGTGATCGCAGCCGCCGAGCCCGCCCTGTTCGTCGTCGACGAGGCCCACTGCGTCTCCGCCTGGGGCCACGACTTCCGCCCCGACTACCTGCGCCTGGGCACCGTGATCGAGCAGCTGGGCCACCCGACGGTGCTGGCGCTCACCGCCACGGCCGCCCCGCCCGTGCGCGCCGAGATCGTCGAGCAGCTCGGCATGCGCGAGCCCGAGGTCGTCGTCGCCGGGTTCGACCGGCCGGAGATCCGGCTGGAGGTGGACCAGCACGCCGACGCGCGGAGCAAGCAGGACGCCGTCCTGGAGCGGGTGCTCACCGAGGTCGGCGAGGGGCGCGGCCCCGGCATCGTCTACAGCGCCACCCGCAAGGGCACCGAGGAGATCGCCGCCGCCCTCGCCGACCGCGGGCTGCGCACGCACCCCTACCACGCGGGGCTCAAGAAGTCCGACCGCGAGGAGACCCAGCGCGCCTGGATGGACGACGAGCTGGACGTCGTCGTCGCCACCACCGCGTTCGGCATGGGCATCGACAAGCCCGGCACCCGGTTCGTCGTCCACGCCGAGCCGGCCGATTCCGTGGACAGCTACTACCAGGAGATCGGCCGGGCCGGTCGCGACGGCGACCCGGCCCTCGCCCTCCTGGTCTACCGACAGGAGGACCTCGGGCTGCGCCGGTTCTTCGCCGCCGGCGCCCCCGCCGAGGAGGAGCTGCAGCAGGTCGCGGGCCTCGTGCAGGCCGCCGCCGCGGCGGGCATCGACGACGGCGTCGACGTCAAGGCCCTCCGGGAGGAGACCGGTCGCGCCGCCACCCCGCTGGTGCGCGACCTCAACCTGCTCGAGCAGGTCTCGGCCGTCGTGCTGGACGAGGACGGCGCGGCCCACCCCGCCGACGGCGCCCCGCCGCCCGGGGAGGCGGCCGCGCAGGCCCGCGAGCTCGCCGAGCACCACGAGAAGGTCGACCAGTCCCGCGTGGAGATGATGCGCGGCTACGCCGAGACCACCGAGTGCCGCCGCCAGTTCCTCCTCGGCTACTTCGGCGAGCAGCTCGACGAGCCGTGCGGCAACTGCGACAACTGCTCGGCCGGCACCGCCCGCGAGCACGTCGCCACCGAGCCCGACGACACGCCCTTCCCCGTGGAGACACCGGTCCAGCACACCGAGTGGGGCCCCGGCGTCGTCATGCGGGTCGAGGACGACCGGCTCACCGTGCTGTTCGACGAGGTCGGCTACAAGACCCTCGGCCTGGCCGCGGTCGTCGAGCACGACCTGCTCCGCCCGCGGAGCTGACCGGCCACCCGCCTCGACCTGCGGGACCGGCCGAACCCACCCATGATCACCAGCAGGAGAGCGGGTCGAGGCGCCTGGAGCAGACAGGGCACGGACCCGGGAGAAGGAGTGCACGCGTGAAGGTCCTCGGCATCAACGCGATCTACCACGACCCCGCGGCGGCGCTGGTCGTCGACGGCCGGGTCGTGGCCGCCGCGGAGGAGGAGCGGTTCAGCCGCCGCAAGCACGGCAAGCGCCCGCTGCCGTGGAGCGCGTGGGAGCTGCCCGAGCTCTCGGCCGCGTGGTGCCTCGAGCACGCCGGCGTCCGCCCCGAGGAGCTCGACGCCGTCGCCTACTCCTTCGACCCCGCGCTGATGGGCACGCCCGAGGACTCCGGCCTGTTCGACGACGGCGACACCATGCGCAAGAAGTACGCCGAGATGGCGCCGGACTTCCTCGCCCACGCCCTCCCCGGCCTGGACCCGGCGAAGGTGCGCTTCGTGAAGCACCACGTCGCGCACGCCGCCTCCGCCGGGAAGGCCGCTCCCCAGCGCGACAACGCGGTGCTCGTCCTCGACGGCCGCGGCGAGGCGCACAGCCACCTCGCCGGCCGCTACGTCGACGGGCAGCTGGAGGTGCTCGCCGGCCAGGCGCTCCCCCACTCCCTCGGCCTCATGTACGAGGAGCTCACCGACCACCTGGGCTTCCTGCGCAGCTCCGACGAGTTCAAGGTCATGGCGATGGCCTCCTACGGCAAGCCGCGCTTCCTCGGCGAGCTGTCCGAGCTCATCCGCGCCACCGACGACGGCGGCTTCCGCACCGAGCGGATCGACTTCGCCGAGTTCGCACCCCGCCTGCGCAAGGGGGACGACTGGACCGAGGCGCATGCCGACCTCGCCGCCAGCGTGCAGACCCGCCTGGAGGAGGTGCTGGTCGACCTCGCCCGCTGGGTGCACGAGCAGACCGGCGAGAAGACGCTCACCATGGCCGGCGGCACCGCGCTGAACTGCGTGGCCAACACCCGCATCCTGGCCGAGAGCCCGTTCGAGCAGGTGTGGGTGCAGCCGGCCGCCGGCGACGCGGGCACGGCGCTGGGCGCGGCCCTGCACGTCGCCGCCGAACTGGGCGAGCGCACCGAGCCGATGGCCGGCGCAGACCTCGGCCGCGGCTGGAGCGACGCCGAGATCGAGCGGGTCCTGCAGACGGCCGCGATCACCTACGAGCGCCCCGACGACGTCGCCGAGGCCGTCGCCGAGGTGCTCGCCGACAACGGCATCGTCGCCTGGTTCCAGGGCCGCAGCGAGTACGGCCCCCGCGCGCTGGGCCACCGCTCGCTGCTCGCCCACCCCGGCTTCGAGGCCAACCTCGAGCGGATGAACGACGTCAAGGGCCGCGAGCAGTTCCGCCCCGTCGCCCCGATGGTGCTGCTGGAGCGCGCGCCGGAGATCTTCAGCCGCGGGCCGATCCCCTCGCCGTACATGCTCTTCGTCCACGACGTCGCCGAGGAGTGGCGCGACCGCATCCCCACGGTCACCCACGTCGACGGCACGGCGCGGATCCAGACCATCGACCCGGCGGACGAGCCGCTGGTGCACCGGATGATCTCCGCCTTCGAGCGGCGGACCGGGCTGCCGGTGGTGGTGAACACCAGCCTGAACACCGCCGGCCGCCCGATGGTCGACGACCCGCGGGACGCCCTGGAGTGCTTCGGCTCCGCCCCGGTCGACCTGCTGGCGATCGGCCCGTTCGTCGTCCGCCGGTCGCAGGCCACCCCCCGCCCCGGCCAGGGCTGAGCCGGGCGGGCCGGCCGCGTATCGGTTCGGCAACGCCGGTCGCGCGCACGGGTGGCGGCCGTTACCCGGGCCCTGCCACGGGTAACGGCTCCCTGGCAGTGACCTGTCAAGCACCTGGCAGGCCGGACGACTATGGGAGGACATCATGTCTGCAACCCGCGGTAACACCGGCGCGGACCGGGGCCTGACCTGGCCGCAGATGCTCGCGGCGGTCATCGGGGCCGTCTATCTGCTCGTCGGGATCGTCGGATTCTTCGTCACCGGGTTCGACGACTTCTTCGCGCACGACACCGGGGAGACCATCCTCGGGTTCGAGGTCAACCCGTTCCACAACATCGTGCACATCCTGATCGGTGCGGCGGGCCTGGCGCTGTTCCGGACGCTGAGCGGCGCCCGGACCTACGGCTGGCTGCTGGCCATCGGGTACGGCGCGGCCTTCGTCTACGGCCTCTTCGCCGTCGACCAGGACTGGGACTTCCTGAGCCTGAACTGGGCCGACAACTGGCTGCACCTGGTCAGCGCCCTGGCCGGCCTGGTCATCGCGCTGGGCCCGGTGAAGCGCGCCGTCGAGGGCCGCACCCGCGTCTGAGCAGCTCGGGCGGGCCCCGGACGGGGCCGCACCGCGGAGCCGGGTCCCGTCGTCCCCGAGGACGGCGGGGCCCGGCTCCGCGCTTCTCCGGGCACCCGGCACCCCCGATGCGACGGCCGTCACGTCCGGCGCTACGTTGCCGGGCATGGACTTCGCTCTCTCCGCCAAGGCCGAGGACGTCTGCGCACGCGCGTGGGACTTCATGCGGGAGCACGTGTTCCCCGCCGAGCCGGTGTACGACGCCTGGCGCGCGGAGCGCGGTCACGACGACCACGAGCACCCGCCGATCCTCGAGGAGCTCAAGGCGGAGGCGCGCAAGCGCGGCCTGTGGAACCTCTTCCACCACGAGGTGGGCGGGCTCACCAACCTCGAGTACGCCTCCGTCGCCGAGATCACCGGCTGGTCCCCCGTCATCGCCCCCGAGTCGATGAACGTGGGCGCGCCGGACACCGGCAACATGGAGACGCTCATGCTGTTCGGCACCCCCGAGCACAAGGAGCGCTGGCTGAACCCGCTGCTGGAGGGCGAGATCCGCTCCGGGTTCGCGATGACCGAGCCCGACGTCGCCAGCTCCGACGCCCGCAACATCCAGACCTCGATCGTCCGCGACGGCGACGAGTACGTGATCAACGGCCGCAAGTGGTGGACCTCCGGCGCCGCCGACCCGCGCTGCCAGATCTTCATCGTCATGGGCAAGACCGACCCCGACGGCCCGCCGCACCGCCAGCAGTCGATGGTGCTCGTCCCCCGCGACACCCCGGGCCTGGAGATCATCCGGCACCTGCCGGTCTTCGGGTACCAGGACCAGCACGGCCACTCGGAGCTGCGGTTCACCGACGTCCGCGTGCCGGTCAGCAACATCCTCTCCGGCGAGGGCGACGGCTTCATGATCGCTCAGGCCCGGCTGGGCCCCGGACGCATCCACCACTGCATGCGCGCCATCGGCATGGCCGAGCGGGCGCTGGCGCTGATGGTGGAGCGGAGCAAGAACCGGGTCGCGTTCGGGCGCCCGCTGGCCGACCAGGGCACCGTCCGCGAGGCGATCGCCCTGTCCCGCATCGAGATCGACCAGGCGCGCCTCTACGTGCTGAAGACGGCGGACCTGATCGACAAGTACGGGGCCAAGGGCGCCCGCACGGAGATCTCCGCGATCAAGGTCGCCGCACCCAGGGTCGCCCTCGACGTCATCGACCGCGCGATCCAGGTGCACGGCGGCGCCGGCGTCAGCAACGACACCGTGCTGGCCCGCTTCTACGCCAGCGCCCGCACGCTGCGCATCGTCGACGGCCCGGACGCGGTGCACATCCGCGGCGTCGCCAAGGAGGAGCTCGCGCGCGAGCGCCCCTTCACCGGCTGAGCCGGCGCCGAGGGGCGGCTCAGGGCGTCAGCGTCGTCCCGAAGCCGCCCCCGGCGAGCTTGGCCATCAGCTGGGTCCGGTCCAGCCCCACCTCGGCGAGCGCGTCGCCGTCGCGGTCGGTGTCGATGCGGTCGGGCAACCGCTGCTCGACCTTCTCCGCCGTGTCGTTGTCCCCCTCGGTGCGCAGCACGCGCACCAGCTCCTGCTTGTCCAGCTCCACCGGTTCCTCCCTCGCCGCTCCTGGGCAGGGAGTGTGCTGCGGGTCACCGCTCCCCGCAACGGCGGGCGCAGCTCACCCCCGGCCGGCGCGCCGCACCAGCCAGGCGCCCGCGGCCGCGAGCACCACGGCCACGGCCAGCTGCGCGATCGCGACGCCGCTCTGGTCGCTGGCGAACCAGGTGGGGGTGGAGACCAGCAGCACCAGCGCGACACCGAGCACGAACAGCCCGACGAGCCGCTCCCGGCGGGCGTTGCGCGGGGCGGGGGTGCCGGGAGCCGGGTCGGTCATGCCCCCAGCCTGCCAAACCGGGCGCCGCGGCCCGCGTGCGGTGAGGGGGCGCACCAGGATGCCGCGTCGGGCCGCCGGCCGGGTCCAGGCGGCGTACGGTGCGACGCAGGCAGGCCGAGCCGACCCCGGAGGTCCCCGTGTCGCAGACGTCCCCGCAGGCAGCCGTGCTCATCGAGCTCGAGCCCGTCGTCGCCGAGAACCTCGACCGGCACATCCGGATGGCGAAGGAGTGGCACCCGCACGACTACGTCCCCTGGGACGAGGGGCGGAACTTCGCCTTCCTCGGCGGGGAGGACTGGTCCCCGGAGCAGTCCCGGCTGGACGCGACGGCCAAGGCGGCCATGTTCGTCAACCTGCTGACCGAGGACAACCTGCCCAGCTACCACCGCGAGATCGCCACCCGGTTCGGCCGGGACGGCGCCTGGGGCCAGTGGGTGGGCCGCTGGACGGCGGAGGAGGGCCGGCACGGGGTCGCGCTGCGCGACTACCTCGTGGTGACCCGCGGCGTCGACCCAGTCGAGCTCGAGCGGGCCCGGATGGACTACATGACCACCGGCTACGACTCCGGGGACAAGACCCCGCTGGAGGCCGTCGCCTACGTCTCGTTCCAGGAGCTGGCCACGCGCGTCTCCCACCGCAACACCGGCCGCGCCACCGGCGACCCGGTCGCCGACAAGCTGCTGGCCCGCATCGCCACCGACGAGAACCTGCACATGATCTTCTACCGGAACCTGGTGACGGCGGCGTTCGACATCGACCCGGACGAGATGATGAAGGCCGTCGCCAAGGAGGTCATGACCTTCGAGATGCCGGGCGCGAACATGGCGAACTTCCGGAAGAACTCGACGATCATCGCGAAGGCCGGCATCTACGACCTGCGCCTGCACCACGACGAGGTGGTCAGCCCGATCCTGCGCACCTGGAAGGTCTTCGAGCGCACCGACCTCGGGCCCGAGGGCGAGCAGGCCCGCGAGCAGCTGGCCGCGTTCCTGGCCGGGCTGGACGCCGAGGCCACCCGCTTCGTGGAGAGCCGGGAGCGGCTGCGCGCCCGCATGGCGGCCCGGGGGGAGACCCCGGTCCAGGTGTGACCGCAGGCCGTCAGAGCGGGCAGGCCATCACGATCTCGTCGCGGTCGTCGCCCGGCGCCACGCGGATCGCGCCGGGCAGCCGGCCCACCTCGACGTAGCCCAGCCCCTTGTAGAACTCGTCCACCCCGGTGCCCCCGCGGGCGGTCAGGTGCAGGAACTCCCAGCCCCGGTCGCGGGCGATCCGGTGCACGCCGTCCATGAGCACGCGGCCCAGGCCCTGCCCCTGGCGCGAGGGGTGCACCTGCACCCGGAGCACGGTCCCCCAGTGCCGGCGCAGCGGGCTCAGCGAGCCGACGACGCTGGCGAACCCGGCGGTCTCCCCGTCCACCTCCAGCAGGGCGAGCACGTCCCGGCCCGAGTGGACGCCCTCCAGCAGCTTGTCCAGCAGCGGGACGACGTCGTCCCCGGTGACCGGCGGCACGAAGCCGACCGCGCCGCCGGCGTTGGTCACGTCGATCCAGCAGCGCAGCAGCTCGGCGCGCAGCGCGTCGTCGACGGTGGAGACGGGGCGGACGACGGCGGCGGGCACACGGGCATTCTCCGCCCCGCCCCGGACCGGGCTCGACGCGGGCCTCAGCCCTGCTTGGTCGGCGGCTCCCCGGCGGCGCGGGCCTCCGCCGCCCGCTCCGGGTCGTAGGCGCAGGCGTCGGCGACATCGGTGGCCGGCCCCGCCGCCGGCTCCGGGGCCTCCGGGGCGTCGGCCACGTCCGCCGGCGGCTGGGTCGCCGCCGCGGGCACGGGCACGGGCGGGTCGATGGCGTCCTGGACGAGCTGCCGGATGGCGTCGTAGTCGGGGTAGGCGGGGTCGATCACCGGGGGGTCGAGGACGACGCTGCGGATCTCGGCGTCCTTCACGCGGAACGCCAGGTCCACGAAGTCGTCCAGCCGCGTCCGCGGGATGTCGGTGCTGACGATGTCCTCGGTGGTCGCGGCGAGCTGCTGGTAGCGCTGCAGCAGGGTGACCGGGTCGGCGGCGTCGACGATCGCGGAGATCGTGCAGCGCTGCCGCTCCATCCGGTCGTAGTCGCTGAGCCCGAACCGGCCCCGGGCGAAGTCCAGCGCGGTGGTGCCGTCCATCCGGACGTCCCGGCCGGGCGCGATGTAGTCGTCGGGCAGCTCCCCGGTGCTCGGGTTGCCGTTGACCGGGACGTAGTAGTTCACGTTCACCGTGACGCCGTCGAGCGCGTCGACCAGCCGGCTGAAGCCCTCGAGGTTGACCAGCACGAAGTAGTCGATCCGCAGCCCGAGGGCCTCCCCGACCCCCAGCTTCAGGAAGTCGGCGCCCGGGTCGTCGGTGGGGCCCAGGGCGTCGGGGTACCAGGCGGGGCCGTTGCGGTAGACGGCGTTGAGCAGGCTCTCGCTCTCGCTGCCGGCGTCGAAGCCGTCGGGGTAGAGCTCGCCGAGCGGGCTGTCCTCGGGGAAGGGCAGGTCCTGCAGGTTGCGGGGGAGGCTGACCAGGACGGTCTCGCCGGTCTCGACGTCGGTGCTGGCCACGATGACGGTGTCGGTGCGCACGCCCTCGCGGCCCTCCCCGCCGTCGCCCCCGAGCAGCAGGACGTTCACCCGGTCCCGGCCGCCGAAGAGCTCGGCGGTGTCCTCCTCGTCCGCGTCCACGGTGGCCGACTCGCGCTCGTCGTCGAAGACCCCGGCGATGAGGTCGCGCGACGTCGTGGCCAGGTGCCCGGCGAAGACCGCCGGGGCGGCGATCGCGGCGGCCAGCAGCGCCACGACGGCACCGCCCACGACGTGCCGCCCGCGTGAGGTGCCCCGGGGCACCAGCACCCGGTAACCGGCGACGACGACGGCGATCCACAGGGCGGCCAGCAGGCCGACGCCCACCGTCGCCCACAGCAGCACGTCGGTGTCGACGAGGGTGCGCGCGGCGACCTGCTGCCCGGCGGTGGCCAGCCACAGCCCGCCCGCGACGAGCAGGAGGAAGACGGCGAGCACCGCCGCGCCGAGCCGCCGCCGGCCGGCCGCCAGGAACGCGGTCCCGGGCACGAGCGCCCCCAGGGCCGTCCAGCCCAGGGCGGCGCCGAAGCCGCGCCGCTGCCCCTGCGCCGGTGGGCGTGCGCCCGCGTCCCCGTACCCGCTCACCGGGCCATGCTCCCACTGTTCGGCCAGGTGGGGGCGCCGACGGCGGACCACCCGGTCGGGACCGCCCGATCCGGCGACCCGGGGGGCCGGCGCCGGGCCGCTCGCCGTCGGGGCTGCTCCGTAAGCTCCGCGGCGTGCGACTGGCCACCTGGAACGTCAACTCGATCCGCACCCGCGCCGACCGCGTCGCCGCCTTCCTGCAGCGGCACGACGTCGACGTCCTGGCGCTCCAGGAGACCAAGTGCCGGGACGACCAGTTCCCCGAGATGGTGTTCGGCGCACTCGGCTACGAGGTCGCGCACGTCGGCCACTCGCAGTGGAACGGCGTCGCGATCCTGTCCCGGGTCGGCCTCGACGACGTGACCACCGGCTTCGCCGGGATGCCGTCGTGGTCGGCGAAGGAGGGGGTGGCGCCCAGCGCGGAGGCCCGCGCCCTGGGCGCCACCTGCGGCGGGGTGCGCGTGTGGAGCCTGTACGTGCCCAACGGCCGGACGCTGGAAGATCCGCACTACGCCTACAAGCTGGAGTGGCTGGCCGCGCTGCGGGGCACCGCCGCGGGCTGGCTCGCCGAGGACCCGGCCGCGCAGGTGGCCCTCGTCGGCGACTGGAACATCGCCCCGCAGGACGACGACGTCTGGGACATGTCGGTGTTCAGCCGGTCCACGCACGTCTCCGCGCCGGAACGGGCGGCGTTCCAGGCGGTGGTCGACGCCGGGTACGCCGACGTGGTGCGCCCGCACGCGCCGGGCCCGGGCGTCTACACCTACTGGGACTACACCCAGCTGCGCTTCCCCCGGCGTGAGGGCATGCGGATCGACTTCGTGCTGGGCTCCCCGGCCCTGGCCGCCCGGGTCGACCGCGCGTTCATCGACCGCGAGGAGCGCAAGGGCAAGGGCGCCAGCGACCACGCCCCGGTGGTGGTCGACCTCGCGGAGTGACGCGGCGCCGGCTGCCTAAGCTGGCTCCCCGTGCTCGTGCTGCTGCCCCCGTCGGAGACCAAGGCGCCCGGGGGCGAGGGCCCGCCGCTCGACCTCGACGAGCTCACCGCGCCCGAGCTGACGCCGGTCCGCGCGCGCCTCGCCGGAGCGCTGGTGGACCTCTCCGGCGACGTCCCGGCCTCCCGCGCCGCCCTGGGCCTGTCGCCGAAGCAGGACGACGAGATCACCCGCAACGCCGCGCTGTTCACCGCGGCCACTCTCCCGGCCCTCGAGCGGTACACCGGCGTCCTCTACGACGCGCTGGACGTGCGGTCGCTCACCCGCGCCCAGCGGGCCCGGGCCGACCGGCGGCTCGCCGTCGGGTCGGCGCTCTTCGGCCTGGTGGCGGGCGGCGACGGCATCCCGGCGTACCGCCTGTCGGCCGGCTCCGCCCTGCCCGGGCTGCCCACCCTCCGCGCCCTGTGGAGGCCCGCGCTCGGGCCGGTGCTGGCCGACGTCGAGGGGCTCGTCGTCGACCTGCGCAGCGGCTCCTACGCGGCGCTCGCCCCGGCCCCCGGCGCGGTCACCGTGACCGTGCTGAGCGAGCGGCCCGACGGCACGCGAGCCGTCGTCAGCCACTTCAACAAGGCGCACAAGGGGAGGCTCGCCCGCGTGCTCGCCACCACCACGGCCGAGCCGGGCGACGTGGTGCGACTGAGGGGTCTGCTGAGGCGGGCGGGGTTCCACGTGGAACACGACGGCGGGACGGCGTTGACCCTGGTCGTGCCCGCCCACTGAGGCCCATCTCTCCCGGCTCGGCCCGGCGGTTGGTTGCACGCAACCTGCCCGCCGTGACATAACTGCTGGGACCCGGCGCACCCGAACCACGCGGCGCCCGGGCATCTCGCATCCGGCGACCGCCGGGCAGGAAGGCTTCGGTGGACGGAACGGACCGCACGGTCGACGCGGGACCGAGCCTCGGCGAGCGGTCCGCAGCCGAGCTCAGGCTGGACCCCACCCGGGTCGAGGCCGCCCGCCGCATCCTGCCGACCGCGGAGCGCCCCGGGCTGGACCGGCTCGCCGAGCTCGCCGCCCGCCTGCTCGGTACCAGCGGCAGCCAGGTCTCGCTCCTCCTCGACGTCCAGCTCGTCGCCGCGGGGACCGGCGCGGCGGCCGTCGGCACCACCGGGCCGCTCGAGGAGTCCCTCTGCACCGTCACCGCGGCCCTGCCCGCCGGTGAGGCCCTCGTGGTCCCCGATGCCCGGGCCGACGAGCGCGTGCGCGACCTCCCGCCGGTGCGGGCCGGCGTCGTGGGCTCCTACCTCGGCACCGTGCTCTCCGACTCCGCGGGCACACCCGTCGGCGCGCTCTGCGTCTTCGACCCGGAACCGCGCCCCTGGGCGAGCTCGGAGATCGCGACGCTGCGCCAGCTCGCCGCCTCGGTGATGACCGAGCTGCAGCTCGCGGCGCTGCTGCGCCGGTCCGAGGACGACCGCATCCGGTGGGAGCTGGCCACCGGGGCCGGCGGCGTCGGCACCTGGGACTGGGACCAGTCGACCGGTGAGCTGGCCTGGGACGAACAGCTCATCGCGATGTTCGGCTACGGCAGCGACGACTTCGGGCGCACCATCGACGCCTTCAACGCGCGCCTGCACCCCGAGGACGCCGAGTGGGTCGGCGAGGCGCTGCAGCAGGCCGTCGACACCGGCGGCGAGTACGACGCCACCTACCGCATCGTGCGCCCGGACGGCGAGACCCGCTGGATCCACGCCCGCGGCCGCGCGCTGGTCGACGGGGAGGGGCGCACCACCCGCATTCTCGGCACCGCCTACGACGTGACGGGCGAGCGGGAGGAGGCCAGCCTGGTCACCCGGGTGCTCGAGGCCATGCCCGCCGGCTTCTACAGCCTCGACCGCGACTGGCGGTTCACCTACGTCAACGCGGTGGCCGAGAAGCTGCTGCAGACCACCCGGGACGAGCTGCTGGGACGGGAGCTCTGGGAAGCCTTCCCGGACGCGGTGAACAGCGTCTTCGAGGACCGCTACCGCGAGGCGGTCCGCACCGGCGAGCCGGTCGCGTTCGACGCCTACTACCCCGCACCGCTGGACGGCTGGTACGAGCTCCGGGCCTGGCCCAGCCCCGACGGCCTCTCGGTGTACTTCCTCGAGGTGACCGAGCGGCGGCGGGTGCAGGAGGAGGCCGAGCGGGTGGCGCAACGGCTCGCCCTGCTGGCCAGCGTCAGCGCCGGCCTCGCCGGCCCGCTGGACCAGCACGGCGCGATGCAGCACCTGCCCCAGCTCGTCGTCCCGGCGCTCGCCGACTTCTGCATCGTCACGATCGTGGACGGCGACGGGCGCGCCCGCGACGTCGGCTCGTGGCACGCCGACCCGGAGCTGCGCCCGGTCCTGGAGCGCTACACGGAGGTCCGGCTGGACACCATGCCGCCGGACTCCCCCGCCGCCGTCTCGCTGCGCACCGGGGAGCAGCGGCGCAGCCTGGGCTCCGCGGTGCTGGACATGCTGCCCCCGGGCGAGTCCCGCGACCTGCTGACCCGCCTCGATCCGCGCGAGGCCGTCGTCCTGCCCATGCGGGGGCGCAACCGCACGCTCGGCCTGCTCACCGTCTACTACTCCCGGGCCACCCCGACCCGTGCCGAGGACCTCGTCACCGCGCAGGAGGTGGCCGACCGCGCCGGGCTGGCGCTGGACAACGGCCGCCTCTACAACGCCCAGCAGCAGCTCGCCGAGGGCCTGCAGCGCAGCCTGCTCACCGAGCCGCCCGAGCCCGACCACGCCGAGATCGCGGTGCGCTACCTCCCCGCCGCGGAGGCCGCCCGGGTCGGCGGCGACTGGTACGACGCCTTCCTGCAGCCCGGGGGCGCGACGATGCTGGTGATCGGCGACGTCGTCGGGCACGACACCGAGGCCGCGGCGGCCATGGGGCAGCTCCGCGGGCTGCTGCGCGGGGTCGCCACCTACAGCGACGCGGGCCCGGGCGAGGTGCTCCGTGGGCTGGACGCCTCGATGACGACGCTGCAGATCACCACCATGGCCACCGCCGCGGTGGCCCGGCTGGAGCAGACGCCCGACGAGGTGCAGCAGGGCGTCACGCGCCTGCGCTGGGCCAACGCCGGGCACCTGCCGCCGCTGATCCTCACCCCGGCGGGCCAGGTGGCCGAGCTCGGCGAGTGGACCGGTGACCTGCTGCTGGGCGTCGACCCCGGCACGCAGCGGCGCGAGTCGGTCGCCACGCTGGAGCGCGGCTCGACGGTCATCCTCTACACCGACGGCCTCGTCGAGCGCCGCGACTCCGACCTCGACGAGGGCATCCAGCGGCTGCGCTCGGCGGTGGTCGAGCTCGCCGACCTGCCGCTGGAGGACCTGCTCGACGAGCTGCTCGACCGGCTGGTGCACGGCCACCCCGAGGACGACGTCGCGCTGGTCGCCGTCCGGCTGCACCGGCAGGACCGGCCCCGGCCGCCCGAGGCCGGACCGGCCCGCGTGCCCCCCACCGTGCCGCGGGACCCGGCCCAGGGCTGAGCCGCGCGCCGGTCAGCGGCCGCGGTCGCGCCGCACCTGGGCCTTGCGCCCCTTGATCATCGTGGCCCGCAGCGC
The DNA here is from genome assembly GCF_021698995.1 of Blastococcus sp. KM273129. Classification (NCBI taxonomy): domain Bacteria; kingdom Bacillati; phylum Actinomycetota; class Actinomycetes; order Geodermatophilales; family Geodermatophilaceae; genus Blastococcus; species Blastococcus sp. KM273129. The sequence continues at coordinate 79,175 of NZ_SSXB01000014.1, forward strand.
CTGCACGACCTCGTCGGCGGCCGCCTCGGGCACCTCGACCAGGGCGAACCGCTGGTGGATCTCGATCGACCCGACGTCGCGCCCGGTGAGCCCGGTCTCTCCCGTGATGGCGCCGACCAGGTCGCCCGGGCGGATGCCGGCGTCCCGGCCCACTCCCACGAAGAGCCGGGCGGCCGGGCCGCCGGGCCGTCCCGCGGGCCGGCCGGGCCGTTCGTCGCGCCGGCCGCCGTCGCGTCCGCCACCGGCCCGCCCGCCGTCCCGCTCGGGGCGGAAGGAGACCTGCGGGATCTCCTCGTCGTCGTCCACCGGGCCGGTCGCCTCGTGGGCGAGCTTCACCGCTGCGAGCGCGACCTCGACGAGGTCGAACTCGTCGGTGAGGGTCTCGACGACGACGCGGAAGCGGTCCAGGTCGTCGGTGAGCAGGCTCTCCCGCAGCGCGGCCCGCGTGAGGTCGAGCCGGCGGGCCCGGAGGTCGGCGACCGTGGGCACCTTCTCCACGGGGATCGGCGCGCCGGCGACCCGCTCGATGGTCTTGAGCATCCGGTGCTCGCGGGGCTCGGCGAGGGTGATCGCCACGCCCTCGCGGCCGGCCCGGCCCACCCGGCCGATGCGGTGGACGTAGGACTCCGGTGCCGAGGGGACGTCGTAGTTGACGACGTGGGTGAGCGTCTCGACGTCCAGCCCGCGCGCCGCGACGTCGGTGGCCACCAGCAGCTCCGCCGTCCCCCCGCGCAGCCGCCCCATGACCCGGTCGCGCTGCTCCTGGCTCATGCCGCCGTGCAGCGCCTCGGCCCGGTAGCCGCGGCCGTTGAGCGTCTCGGTGAGCGAGTCCACCTCCTCGCGGGTGCGGCAGAACACGATCGCCGCCGTCGGCGCCTCGACGTCGAGGATCCGGCCCAGCGCGGCCGGCTTGGCGCCGCGGGGCACCACGTAGGCGGTCTGCCGGATGCGGGGCGCGGTCCCCGGCGCCGCCCGCTCCCGGGCGATGGTGATCCGCACCGGGTCGGAGAGGTGGCGGCGCGCCAGCGCGTCCAGCCGGCGCGGCATGGTCGCCGAGAAGAGCACCGTCTGCCGCTGCTCCGGCGTCGCGTCGAGGATCGCCTCCAGGTCCTCGGCGAAGCCCATGTCGAGCATCTCGTCGGCCTCGTCGAGCACGACGGTGGCGATCCCGTCGAGGCGCAGCGCGCCCCGGTTGAGCAGGTCGAGGGCCCGGCCGGGGGTGGCGACGACGACGTCGACACCCGACTCCAGCGAGCGCAGCTGCCGCACGATCGGGGCGCCGCCGTAGACCGGCAGCACGCGGGCGCCGAGGTCGCGGCCGTAGCGGTGCAGCGCCTCCGACACCTGCACGGCGAGCTCCCGGGTGGGCACCAGCACCAGCGCCACCGGCGGGCGCTCGGTGCGGTGGGCGGGCATCCGCTGCAGCACGGGCAGCGAGAAGGCGGCGGTCTTGCCGGTGCCGGTGGCGGCCTGGCCCAGGAGGTCGCGCCCCTCGGCCAGCGGCGGGATCGCCTGCTGCTGGATGGGCGTGGGCTCCTCGTAGCCGAGGGCGGAGAGCGCCCGCAGCAGCTCCGGGCGCAGGCCGAGCTCGTCGAAGGTGGCGCCCTCGAGGGTGGGGTCGCCGGCGGGGGCGTGGTCCTCGGTCATCGCGGTCCATCGTTCCCCCCGGCCGGCGACGACGCGCGCCCGGGCTTCTGGCAGGCTGCCGGGGTGACCGCCGACGACGACCTCTGCACCCGTCCCGCGACCGAGCTCGCCGCGCTGGTCCGCGACCGCGAGGTGTCGGCGCGCGAGCTGCTGGAGGCGCACCTGCGCCGCATCGAGCGGCTGGACCCGCAGGTGAACGCCGTCGTCACCCTGGACGCCGAAGGGGCCAGGGCGGCCGCGGACGCCGCCGACGCCGCCCAGGCCGCCGGCCGGCCGCTCGGCCCCCTGCACGGGCTGCCGGTCGCCCACAAGGACACCCACGCCACCGGCGGTATGCGCACCACCTGGGGGTCACCGCTGCACGCGGAGACCGTGCCGGACGCCGACGAGCTGGTGGTGGCCCGCCTGGTCGGGGCCGGGGCGGTCCGGGTGGGCAAGACCAACGTGCCCGAGTTCGCGGCCGGCTCGCACACCTTCAACCCCGTCTTCGGCGTGACGCACAACCCCTACCGGCACGGGCTCTCCGCGGGCGGCTCCAGCGGTGGGGCGGCGGCGGCCCTGGCGGCCGGGTTCGTGCCGGTCGCCGAGGGCAGCGACATGGGCGGGTCGCTGCGCAACCCGGCCGCGTTCTGCAACGTCGTCGGGCTGCGGCCCACCCCGGGCCGGGTGCCCACGTGGCCCGCCCCGATGGCGTGGTCGCAGCTGTCGGTGCAGGGCCCGATGGGCCGCACGGTCGCCGACGTCGCGCTGCAGCTCTCGGTGATCGCCGGCCCCGACCCGCGGGTGCCGATCGCGCTCTCCGACGACCCGTCCGGCTTCGCCGCGCCGCTGCCCGAGCGCCTCGACGGCCTCCGCGTCGCGTGGGCGCCGGACCTGGGTGGGCAGGTGACCGTGGACCCGGCCGTCACCGCCGTCCTCGCGCCGTCGGTCGCCGTCTTCGAGTCGCTGGGCGCCACGGTGGAGGAGGCCTGCCCCGACCTCTCCGGCGCGGACGAGGTCTTCGGCACCCTGCGGGCGTGGCTGTTCGACGCCGCGTTCAGCGAGCTCGCGGCCCGCCACCCCGACCAGGTGAAGGCGTCGATCCGCTGGAACGCCGAGCTCGGTGCCGAGCTCACCGGGGCGGACCTGGCCCGCGCCGAGCAGCTGCACACGAAGCTCTACGAGCGGGTGGTCGCCTTCTTCGAGCGGTACGACGTGCTGCTCGCGCCCACCACGCAGGTGCTCCCCTTCCCGGTGGAGGTCGAGTACCCGACCGAGATCGCCGGCGTCCACCAGGAGAACTACCTGGAGTGGATGCGCTCGTGCACGGTCGTCTCCGCGACCGGCTGCCCTGCGCTGTCGGTGCCGGGCGGCTTCACCCCCGACGGGCTGCCGGTCGGGCTGCAGGTGATCGGCCCCCCGCGGGCCGACCGCCGGGTGCTGGAGGTGGGCCACGCCTTCGAGCAGGCGACCCGCTTCGGTGAGCGCCGCCCGCCCCTCTGACCCGTTCTACGGCTCTCTAGCGTCGGAGCTAGAGAGCCGTACACGGCCCTCGACGGCGTCCTCCCTCTCAGGTGCCCTGATCGTGGCCAGGGGTGGGGCCGTCGGAGCCGGCCGGGTACTCCAGCAGCGGCACGTCGCCCGCGGCCCACGCCGCGAGGATCGGTTCCACGATCCGCCAGGACTCCTCGGCCTCGACGTCGCTGATGCCCAGCGCCGCCTCGCCGGCGAGCAGGCCCTTCAGCAGCAGCCCGTAGGCCGAGAGCGCCTGCGGTGGGAGCTGCGCGGCCAGCGTCCGCCGCTCCAGGTCGAACGGGTCACCGGCGCCGTTGAGGTTGACCTCCAGGCTGATCGCGTCGGGGTCCAGCCGCAGCCGCAGCACGTCCGGCTCGGGGTGCGCCTCCCCCTCCTGCCGCCCGAACGCCAGGTGCGGCACCGGGCGGAAGCGCAGCACGATCTCGTGCCGGTCGGCACCTAGCGCCTTGCCCGACCGCAGCCGGAAGGGCACGCCGGCCCACCGCCAGTTGTCGACCTGCACCGTGTACTCGGCGTAGGTCTCGGTGCCGCGGTCGGGGTGGACGCCGGGTTCGGCGGTGTAGTCGGGCAGGTCCCGCGCCCCCACCCGGCCCGCGGTGTAGCGGGCGCGCACGGTGTCCCGGCGCGGGTCGTCCGGCGAGCGGACGGCGCGCAGCACGTCGGCCTTGCGGGCGGCGAGGCCGCGGGCGTCCAGGGCGGCCGGCGGCTCCATCGCCACCACGGCCAGCACCTGCAGCAGGTGGTTCTGGAGCATGTCGCGCAGCGCGCCCGCGGTGTCGTAGTAGCCGGCCCGCCCCTCCAGGCCGAGGGTCTCGTCGAAGACGATCTCCACCTGCTCGACGTGCTGGGCGTTCCACACCGGCTCGAAGACCCGGTTCGCGAACCGCAGCCCGAGGATGTTGAGCACCGTCTGCATCGCCAGGAAGTGGTCGGTGCGGAAGACCTGCTCCTCCGGCACCAGCCGGTGCAGCACCTCGTTGAGCGCCTGCGCGTCGGCCAGGTTGCGGCCGAAGGGCTTCTCGACGGCGACGACCGCACCCTCGGGCAGCCCGACCTCGGCCAGCGCCTCGAGCGTGGGCAGGAAGACGGTGTTGGGCAGCGCCAGGTAGACCACCGGCACGCCGCCGGCGCGGGCCAGGCCCGCCCGGAGGTCGGCGGGGACGGTCACGTCCCCCTGCCGGTACCCCAGCCGGCCGACCAGCCGCTCGCGGGCCGGCTCGGGCACGTGCGCCGCGTGCTCGGCCAGCCGGTCCCGCGCCCAGCCGCGGTACTCCTCGTCGGTCCAGTCCTCCCGGCTGACCGCCACCACCGCGGCCGGCTCGGCGGGGCCACCCGCGGCGGCGAGCTCGGCGAGCCCGGGCAGGAGCAGCCGGCCGGTCAGGTCCCCGGTCCCGCCGAGGACGACGAACGAGCGGGTCACCGTGCCGCACCTCCCCCCGCCGCGGCCGTGGCCCGGGCGAGGTTCCAGCCGCTGGCGATCACCCCCACGTGGCTGAACGCCTGCGGGAAGTTGCCCAGGAAGGCGCCGGTCGACGGGTCGACCTCCTCGGCGAGCAGGCCCAGCTCGGTGGCCCGGCCGCAGAGCGAGTCGTACAGGGCGTGCGCCTCGTCGAGCCGCCCCTGCCCCGCCAGGTTGTCGACCAGCCAGAAGCTGCACAGCAGGAAGGCCCCCTCGGTGCCCTTCAGGCCGTCGGGCGACTCCTCGTGCAGGTAGCGGTAGAGCAGCCCGTTCCCGGCGTCGAGGTGCCGCCGGACGGCCTCGGTGGTCGCGACCATGCGGGGGTCGTCCGCCGCGACGACCCGGCGCAGCGGCAGGCTGAGCAGCGAGCCGTCCAGCCCGCCGCGGTCACCCCCGCCGGGCGGGGCGAGGTGCTCGGTGAAGGTGCCGCGGTCGGAATCCCACGACTGCTCCAGCAGGGTGCGGTGGATCCGGTCGGCCTCGGCCCGCCACCGCTCCCGGGGGTGCGGGAGCCCCAGCAGGTCGGCGATCCGCAGCGCCCGGTCGACGGCGACGTGGCACATCGCGACCGAGTAGGTGAACGGCCGCCCGGCGTCGCGGATCTCCCAGATGCCGTGATCGGGTGTCCCCCACCGGGAGATGGCCTGCTCGGCCAGGGCCTGCAGCGAGATCCACAAGGGCTCGCTCACCTCGCCGCCGCCGCGCACCCACTGGTAGGCGACGTCGAGCAGCTCCCCGTAGACGTCGTTCTGCACCTGCCGGGCCGCGCCGTTGCCCCAGCGGACCGGGGAGGAGCCGCGGTAGCCCGACAGCGTGGCGTCCAGCCACTCGGTCGCCGGCGGCTCCCCGTCGAGGGAGTACATGATGTCGACCCGGCCGCGCCGCTCGACGTTGCGCAGCGTCCAGGCCAGGAAGGCGTAGGACTCCTCGCCCATGCCGATGCGGTTGAGCGCGTAACCGGTGAAGGCGGCGTCGCGCACCCAGGTGTAGCGGTAGTCCCAGTTGCGCTCCCCGCCGATGCCCTCGGGCAGCGAGGAGGTGGCGGCGGCCATCACCGCCCCGGTGGGCACGTGGTCGAGGAGCTTCAGCGTCAGCGCGGAGCGCCGCACCAGGTCGCGCTGCGGGCCCTCGTAGGCCAGGCAGCCGGCCCAGTCACGCCATGCCGCCGCGGTCTGGTCGACCAGCCGCTGGGGGTCGTGGCGGGCGCGGGTGTGGGTCTGCCCCGACCACTGGAGGGTGACGGTCAGCCGCTCCCCGGCCGCCAGCCGCGCCCGGCCGGTGATCGCGCCGTCGCCGCTGAGCGTCAGCGGGTGCGAGCACCACAGCAGCAGGTCCAGGTCCGGGCGGGCCGGCCAGCGGATCCGCCAGGCCTCGAGCTCCGAGCGCACCTGGACGCCGTCCTTCGGGGCCAGCCGGACCTCGACGTCGACGGACCCGGAGAGCACCCGGGCGGTGCGCAGGACCTCGCCTCGCCCGGCCGGCACCGGCTCGGCGAGGTCGGCGCCCGACCGCAGCGGCAGGCAGTCGGTGAGCTCCAGGACGCCGCCGTCGCAGTGCAGCTCGGTGACCAGAACGCCGGTGTCGGGCAGGTAGCGCTGCGCCGCCTCCCGGAGCCCGGCCGGGGTCACGGCGAACGTCCCGCCGCGCCGGGCGTCGAGCAGCCCCGCCACGAACGGCTCGCCGTCGAACGTCGGCAGGCAGAGCCACGGGATCGAGCCGTCCCGGGCGACCAGCGCGCAGGTGACGCCGTCCCCGATGAGCCCGTGGTCCTCGATGGGCAGGTAGCCGTCGGTGCGGTGGAGGGGGCGGAGCGGCACGGGCGGTCCTCGCGTCGGGGGCAGCGGTCCCCAGCACCCTGCCCGCGCACGGGCCCGCCAATCCCGGCCGCACGTGACGGTCCTGCGACTGGCCTGTTCTACGGCTCTCTACGGTCGGGGCTAGACGGCCGTATGGCCACCCGGATGCGCACTGCTTGCGGTAGCCGGCCCGCCACACCCGATCGAGATCCGCGAAGCCGGGTCATCAGCCCCTCGATGGGCACGACGTCGCCGATCTCGCGGGGAAGGGCTCACGTCCCCTCCGGGCGCGGGAGCCGCCGGGCCCGGCGGCGCTTGCGCAGCCCGCGGAGGGTCCGGACGGCGACCAGCAGCTCGGCGAGCTCGTGGCGCTCCCCCGCGGTGATGTCGGCCAGCTGGGCGGCCGCGCGGCGCTGCGCGGGGTCCCAGCCCTCGGCCCACCGGCCCACCAGGCCACCGGGCTCCTCGTCGTCGCCGGTGCGCAGGCTGAGCACGTCCTCGGTGAGGGAGGACTGCTCCATCGCCAGGTCGTCGCGCAGCGACGCCCGCGCCATGGAGGGCCAGCGCCGGTCCCGGGGCAGGGCGAGGACCTGCTCGCGCAGCGTCACCAGCCCCAGCCGCTCGGCCAGCCCCTGCATCACCTGGCCGGCCAGGGTGACCGGCGCCCCGGTCCGCTCGGCGACCACCGCGAGGTCCAGCGCGGCCGGCAGCAGCGGCGCCGAGGCCACCCGTGCGGCGAGCTCCGCGGGCAGGCCGGCCTCCTGCAGCCGGGCGGCACGCGAGGCGTAGGCCTCCGCCTCGCCGCCGAGCAGCCAGCCGGGGAGCCCGGCCTCCACCGCGGTGACCGCCGGGGCGAACCGGTCGACCACCTCCGCCAGCGGCGGCGGGTGCTCGGCGGTGAGTTCCGGCTGGCGCAGCAGCCAGCGCGCCGCCCGCTCGGCCAGCCGGGTGGCCTCCGTGCGCGCCTCCACCTGCGCGGCGGCCGAGACCTGGTTGTCCAGCGGGCGGACGGCGTCCCACATCCCGTCGACGCCGAACACCGCGCGGGCCACCGCGTGCGCGCGGACGACCGCCGGCAGCGGCACCCCGGTCTCCTCCGCGAGCCGGAACAGGCCGGTGACCCCGGCGATGTCGACCGCGCGGTTGGTCAGCACCGTCGCGATGATCTCGCGGCGCAGCGGGTGGCTGGTGACCGCGGCGGGGAACCGGCCGCGCAGCGGGCCGGGGAAGTAGTCGACCAGCAGCGCCTCCAGCGCCGGGTCGTCCGGCAGCGGCGAGGCCAGCACGGCGTCGCCGGTCTCCAGCTTGGCGTAGGCCAGCAGCACCGACAGCTCCGGGCTGGTCAGCGCGTGCCCGTCGCGGCGGCGCTCGGTGAGCGCGCGGTCGTCGGGCAGCGCCTCCACCGCCCGGTTGAGCCGGCCGGTGCGCTCCAGCGAGCGGATGAACCGCTCGTGGGAGTCCATCAGGCTGCGCGCGGCCGCGGCCTCGCCGGCGAGGGTCGCGTTCTGCGCGTGGTTGTGCGTGAGGACGGCGGCGGCGACGTCGTCGGCCATCTCGCCGAGCAGCGCCGCGCGCCCCTCGGCGTCGATCCGCCCCTCGTCGACCACCCGGTTCAGCGCGATCTTGATGTTGACCTCGTGGTCGGAGGTGTCCACGCCGGCCGAGTTGTCGATGGCGTCGGTGTTCACCCGGCCGCCGGCGAGCGCGTACTCCACCCGGCCGCGCTGGGTCAGGCCGAGGTTGCCGCCCTCGCCCACGACCCGCGCCCGCAGCTGCCGGCCGTCGACCCGCACGGCGTCGTTGGCCTTGTCGCCGACCTCCAGGTGGCTCTCCCCGGCGGCCTTGACGTAGGTGCCGATGCCGCCGTTGAACAGCAGGTCCACCGGGGCGAGCAGCACCGCGCGGATCAGCTCCACCGGGCTCAGCGAGGTCACCCCGCCGGGCAGCCCGAGAGCGGCCCGCACCTGCTCCGACACCGGCACGGTCTTGGCCGTCCGCGGCCACACCCCGCCGCCCTCGCTGATCAGGGAGGTGTCGTAGTCGGCCCACGAGGAGCGGGGCAGCTCGAACAGGCGCCGGCGCTCGGCGAACGACGTCGCCGCGTCGGGGGTGGGGTCGACGAAGACGTGCCGGTGGTCGAAGGCGGCGACCAGGCGGATGTGCTCGCTGAGCAGCATCCCGTTGCCGAACACGTCGCCGGACATGTCGCCGATGCCGGCGACGGTGAAGTCCTCCTGCTGCACGTCGACGTCGAGCTCGCGGAAGTAGCGGGTCACCGACTCCCAGGCGCCGCGGGCGGTGATGCCCATCGCCTTGTGGTCGTAGCCCACCGAGCCGCCCGAGGCGAAGGCGTCGCCCAGCCAGTAGCCGCGCTCCAGCGCCACCTCGTTGGCCAGGTCGGAGAAGGTCGCCGTCCCCTTGTCGGCGGCGACGACGAGGTAGCTGTCGTCGCCGTCGTGCCGGACCACCTTCTCCGGCGGGACGACCGCGCCGTCGACCAGGTTGTCGGTGAGCGACAGCAGCGCGCCGACGAACGACCGGTAGCAGGCCTGCCCCTCGGCGAGCACCTCCTCGCGGGAGGCGGGGTGGGTCGGGGAGTCCGCGGGCGGCCGCTTGACGACGAAGCCGCCCTTGGCGCCGGTGGGCACGATGACCGTGTTCTTGACCATCTGCGCCTTCACCAGGCCCAGCACCTCGGTGCGCAGGTCCTCCCGCCGGTCGGACCAGCGCAGCCCGCCGCGGGCCACCTTGCCGAACCGCAGGTGCACGCCCATGACGCGGGGCGAGCTGACCCACACCTCGTGCGCCGGGCGCGGCTCGGGCAGGTCGGGCACCTCGGCCGGGGCGAGCTTGAGCGCCAGCGGGGTCGGCCGCTCCGGGGTGGAGGCGTAGTACGTGGTCCGCTGGGTGGCGGTGACCGCGGCCAGCAGCGAGCTGAGGACGCGGTCGGCGTCGAGGGAGGCGACCTCGCCGATCGAGCGCTGCAGCGCCGCGACCAGGTCCGCCTGCCGGGCGTCCCGGCCGGTCACCCGCCCCGGCGAGAAGCGCGTCTCGAACAGCGCCACCAGCCGCGCGACGACGCCGGGGTGCGCGGCCAGGGTCTGCTCGACGTAGGCCTGGCTGAAGGGCAGCCCGGCCTGGCGCAGCCACTGCACGTAGGCCCGCACGACCGTCACCTGCCGCCAGTTCAGCCCGGCGAGCACGACCAGCGCGCCCAGCCCGTCGTCCTCGGCCTCCCCGCGCCAGACCGCGCCCACGGCCTCGGTGAACCGCTCGGGCAGCGAGCGCAGCAGCGGTAGCTCGACCGGCGGGACGGCGACGCCGAAGTCGTAGATCCAGGTGGGCGGCGCCCCGATGCGGTCGATCTCGTAGGGGCGCTCGTCGACGACGTCGACGCCCATGTTCTGCAGCATCGGCAGGATCTGGGAGAGCAGCAGCCGCTCGCCGACCCGGTAGACGGTGAGCCGGCGCTCCCCCGCCGACCCGGCGGCGGGTGTGGACAGCCGCAGCGCCAGGTCACCGGGGGCCAGCCCGTCCAGGCGCACCAGGTCCTCGACGGCGCGCTGGGCGCTGAAGTCCTCCTGGTAGGCGGCGGGGAAGGCGTCGGCGATCCGCGCGAACACCTTCTCGGCGTCGGCGCCGAACCGGGCGGCCAGCGCGTCGGAGAGCTCGTCGGTCCAGCTCCGGGCGGCGGCGGCGAGCTCGGCCTGCAGCGCCTCGACGTCGACGTCGACCTGCTGCTTCGCCCCCTGGCGCCCCACCGGGGGCCGCACGACGAAGTGCAGCCGGGCCAGCACCGACTCGGTGGACCGGGCCGTGAACTCGATGCTGGTGCCGCCCAGCCGCTCGAGCAGCAGCTGCTGCATCGCCACCCGGACCTCGGTGGTGTAGCGGTCCCGCGGCAGGTAGACCAGCGCCGACCAGAACCGGCCGGTGGGGTCCCGGCGCAGGAACAGCCGGGTCTGCCGCCGCTCCTGCAGGTGCAGCACCGACATCGCGACCGGCAGCAGCTGGTCGGCGCCGACCTGCATCAGCTCGTCGCGGGGGTAGGTCTCCAGGACGTCGAGCAGCTCCTTGCCGGTGTGGCTGTCGGCCGGCACGCCGGAGCGTGCGATGACCTCGCCGACCCGGCGCCGCACCAGCGGGACGTCGAGCACGCTGGTCGTGTACGCCGACGTCGGGAACAGGCCCACGAACCGGCACTGCCGCCGCGTCCCGTCCCGCCCGTCGGGCAGGGTGACGCTCACCAGGTCCAGCCAGGCCCGCCGGTGCACCGTCGAGCGGCTGTCGGCCTTGGTGACGGTGAGCAGGTGGTCGACCGGGGCGCTCGCGGTCTCCGGCGTGCTGCCGGACGTGCCGCCCATGCCGGTGTCGCTGCGGAGCACCCCGAGCCCGGTGCCCGCCACCGGCTGGACCGCCGGGCGGTCCGGGTCCTCGGAGAGGGTCACCTCGCGGGCCCCGAGGAGCACGAAGTTCTCGTCGGCCAGCCAGCGGAGCAGCGCCGCGGCCTCGGCCGGGTCGTCGGCGGCGTCCCCGACGTCCGCCGGGGCGCCGGGGCGCTCCTCCACCCGGGCGGCGAGCGCCCGCAGGCGGTCCCGCATCCGGCCGGCGTCCTCGTGCACCGCCCGGACGTCGTCCAGGACGGTGCGCAGCCCGGCCACCAGGTCGTCGGCGGCCTCCGCGTCCAGGGGGCCGTCGAGCACGATCGCCATCCAGGACTCGGCGAGCGCGTCGGCGCCGCAGGAGGCGGCGTCCCCGCTGTCGCAGAAGGTGAGCACCCGCCCGCGGACGTCCCGGCGCAGGACCAGCACCGGGTGGACGACGTGCTCGAGCGCGAACCCCTGCCGCGTGACCTCCGCGGTGACCGAGTCGACGAGGTAGGGCATGTCGTCGGTGACCAGCCGGATCACGGTGCGGCCGGCCCCGCGGCCGCCCGGGACGCCCCGCACGTCGACGGTCGCGGCGCCGGGCGGGCGGACCTCGGCCAGCGCCAGGTGCCCCAGGGCGAGCGCGGCGAGGTCCGCGGGGTCGGTGCCGAGGACCTCCTCGGCGGGCTCGCTCCAGTAGTAGCGCCGGAAGAACGCCGGGACGTCGCCGGCGGTGCACCCCTGGGGGAGCGCCGCCGCGCCGCGCTCGGCCTCGGTGACGGCCAGCTCGGCCGCCTTCCGCAGCAGCTGCTTCTTCTCGTCGCGGCCGGCCTCGAGGGCGGCGAGCTCGGTGAGAGAGCCGCTCGAGGGGCCGCCGTCCCGGTCGCGCACCGGGGTCCCCGGGGCGACGCCGGTGTCACTGGCCATGTCGGGCCACGCTACTGCCCGCTGAGACCAGCGTCACGGTGACGCCTCAGCGGTCGAGGAGCTGGTCGGCGATCCAGCCGACGACGGCGAGGATGAGCCCGCCGATCACCGCGGTGCCGAAACCGTCGATGGTGAGCCGGTCGGTGATCGCCGCGGTCAGGCCGAGCAGCGCCGCGTTGACCACGAGCAGGAACAGGCCGAGCGTGAGCAGCACGAACGGCAGGGAGAGCAGCCGCAGGACCGGCCCGACCAGGGCGTTGACCACACCGAAGATCAGCCCGATCCACAGGTAGCTGCCGTACTCCCCCAGCGGCCCGTCGGGGTTGGGCAGCACCTCCAGCCCGGGGAGCACGTCGAAGTAGGTCAGCCCGTAGAAGGCCGCCGCGAAGATCACGACCTTGAGCAGGAACTTGATCACGTGCCGACGCTAGCCCCGCTGCGCGCCCCATCGTGGGATCTGACGCCGTCTGCCGCCGTCTAGACCCTGGGCTAGACAGTGGCAGATCACCGTCGACGCACGCAGAATGCCGTCGTGACGAGCGCGGAGGAGCCGCTCGCGATCCGGCTGCCGCCCTGGGTGCGGACGCTGGGTCCGGTGCTCCTCGCCCTGTGGCTGGCGGAGGTCGTCCTGCGCCACCAGGCGTGGGGGCGGTCCCTGGTGCCCGTCGTGGTCCTCACGGGCCTCGTGGCGGTCGTCGTCGGCCGGATGCTGTCCTGGAGCGTCGTCGGGAGCGCGGACGGACGGCTCACGGTCCGCAACACCTGGTCCACCCGGACCTTCCTGCGGGGGGAGATCACGGCCGTCGGGATCGACCGGGCCGGTCGCCCGGCGCGCGGCTGGGCGGTGTTCCTGCTCCTGGACGACGGCACCCGCCACCGGCTGGACGTCACCGAGGCACCCTTCTTCGGCCCCTCCCACGACACGCTGGAGCGGCAGGCCGCCGCGGTGCGGGCCTGGCTGGACGGGCGGGCGCACGCGCACCTCTGACGCCCGCGGGCCCGCTCGCCGCCTCGTGCGGACCGGGCGGGCGGCGACCGCCGCGGCCGACACGCCATCGGCACTTCTACGGATCTCTACGACGGGCGCTAGAGATGCCCATACGGTGCGATGCATGGATCCCGTCCGGAACCCCTACGCCCCGGGTGCCGGCCAGCGCCCGCCCGAGCTGGCCGGCCGCGACGACGAGCTGCAGGCCTTCGACGTCGTCCTCGAGCGCATCGCGCGCGGCCGCCCGGAGCGGTCCCTGGTGCTCACCGGCCTGCGCGGCGTCGGCAAGACGGTGCTGCTCAACCAGCTGCGCTCGGCCGCCATCACGCGGGGTTGGGGCACCGGCAAGATCGAGGCGCGGCCCGAGCAGTCGCTGCGCCGGCCGATCTCCTCCGCGCTGCACATGGCGCTGCGCGAGCTGGGCCCGCGGCACGGCGACCAGGAGTCGGTGGCCGAGGTGCTGGGGGTGGTGAAGGCGTTCGCCCAGCGGGGGTGGGTGGGTTCCGACGGCACGGTGGCCAAGGTGCGCGACCGCTGGCAGCCGGGCATCGACGTCCCCGCCGCCACCGGGCGGGCCGACTCCGGCGACATGGAGATCGACCTGGTCGAGCTGCTGAGCGACGCCGCCGGGGTGGCCGCCGACATCGGCAGCGGGATCGCCCTGTTCATCGACGAGATGCAGGACATCCAGCCCGACGACGTCTCGGCGATCTGCGCCGCCTGCCACGAGCTCTCGCAGCAGGGTGCGCCGCTCATCGTCGTGGGCGCCGGGCTCCCCCACCTCCCGGCCGTCCTCTCGGCGTCCAAGAGCTACTCGGAGCGGTTGTTCCGCTACCTGCGCATCGACCGGCTCGAGCGCGCCGCCGCCGACCGGGCGCTGCTCGCCCCTGCCGAGCGGGAGGACGTCACCTTCGAGCCGGCCGCCCTCGACGCCCTCTACGAGGCGGCCGACGGCTACCCCTACTTCGTGCAGGCCTACGGCAAGGTCACCTGGGACGTCGCGGCCTCCTCCCCCATCACCGCCGCGGACGTCGCCATGGCGGCACCGGTCGCGGAGGCCGAGCTCGCCGTGGGGTTCTTCGGCTCGCGCTACGACCGGGCCACCCCCGCCGAGCGGGAGTACATGCACGCGATGGCGGAGCTGGGCGGGCCGGGCGGCGCGGCGGTCGCGACCTCCGAGGTCGCGGTCTCGCTGGGGCGCAAGCCCGCGTCGCTGTCCCCCGCCCGTGACTCGCTGATCAAGAAGGGGCTGGTCTACTCCGCCGAGCGCGGCCAGATCGCGTTCACGGTGCCGCACTTCGGCCGGTACCTGCTGCGCCACCCCGACTGAGGGAGGACCGGCTCACGCCGGGTGGGGGACCGCCGGCGGGAGCACCTCGGGCCCGGCCTCGACGGGCCGGGGGCGGTCGACCGCGTGCGCCCGCACCGCCAGGACGGCGACGTCGTCCTCGACGCCCTCGCCGAGCATCTCCTCGAGCAGCCGGTCGCAGAGCTCGTCCAGGGAGAGATCGGCCGACCCGGTCAGCACGGCCCGCAGCCGCTCCCGGCCGTCGTCCAGGAGCTCACCGCGCCGCTCGAAGAGGCCGTCGGTGAACAGGACGAGCGTGCTGCCGTCGGGCAGCAGCGCGACGCCGTCGGAGAGCTGCCCGACCCAGCCCGAGCCCAGCGGCGGCCCGACCGGGACGGCCAGGTCGCGCACCGTGCCGTCGGCCAGCAGGAGCAGCGGGTCGGGGTGGCCGGCCGCGGCCCAGTGCAGGCGGCGCACCCCCGCGGCCCGCTCGGCCTCGCCCTGCTCGATGCGGCAGACCAGCGCGGTGGCCATCGCCGGCACCGCTAGCCCCACCAGGGCGTTGTCCACCCGGTGCAGCAGCCCGGCCGGCTCCTCCAGCCGGTCGAAGGCGATCGCCCGCACCAGCGTCTTGATCTGGCCCATCGCCGCGGCCGCCGCGATGTCGTGGCCCATCACGTCGCCGATGACCAGCACCGTGTCACCGTCGGGCTGCAGGAAGGCGTCGTACCAGTCGCCGCCGATGGAGATGCCGTGCGTCGCCGGTCGGTAGCGGACCGCGAGCTCGAGGTGGTCCGGCTGCACCGGCGGGGAGAGCAGGCTCAGCTGCAGCCGTTCGGCCACCTGGTGGTTGAGGGTGGCCAGGCGCGCGTTGTCCAGTGCCAGGGCCGCCCGCCGGGAGGCGATCTCGGCCGTCCGCAGCTCCGCCGGCGTGTGCGGCCCCCGGTCGGCGCCGTTGACGAGGGTGAAGGCGCCGAACACCTCACCCCGGGCGACCAGCGGGAAGGTGGCCACCGCGGAGGGGGCCAGCGGTGCGAGCGCCGCGCGGCTCGCGTCGTCCCGGATCATCGTCTCGAAGTCGTGCTCGGTGAGCCGCTCGATGACGACCGGCTGGGCCCGGCGCAGGGCCACCGGCACCGGGGCGCTCGTGTCGTTGGAGGCCACCCGCGCGTCGGCGTAGCGGTGCATCGCCTCCGCCATCGCAGGGTCGCGGTGGGCCCGGCCTACGTCCCGCCGGGTGCCGTCGGGGTCGACGACGCTGACCAGGCACCAGTCGGCCAGCTCCGGCACGACCCGTGCGGCGAACCGGCCGACCGCCTCGTCCGCGTCGAGCGTGGAGGTCATCTCCTGGCTGATCTCGCCGAGGAGCATGAGGAACCGGCCGGACTCCTCCGCCACCCGAGCGGCCCGCGCCGCTTCCGCGGCGGCCACCTCGCGGGCGCGGACGGCGGCGGCGCGCTCCTCCTCGGCGCGGCGTGCCAGGGTGATGTCGTCGTAGGTGACGACCAGGCCGGCGTCGGTCAGGAAGGCGTCGGCCCGGAACCAGGTGCCCAGCGGCTCGTACCAGGCCTCGACGCTGCCGGACCGGCCCGAGTCGCGGACCGAGCGGTAGAGGCGATCGAACGGACCGCCGACGGCCTCGGGGAACTCCACCCAGATGTCCCGCCCGAGGAGCTCGGGGACGGTGCGGGCCAGCACCCGCGCCCCCGCCGGGTTGATGTACCGGAAGCGCCAGTCCCCGGACAGGACGAACATCGGGCGCTCCATGCCCTCGACCGCCTGCAGCAGCAACCCGCTCAGCTCTGGGGCGGTGCCGTCCACCCTCATCCGTGCCGTGCCCCGTCCCGCCGCGCGGTCGGCAGCCTGACTGGAGAGCCTGACCGTTCCGCGGGCGGATGGCAATGCCGCAACCCCGCTTCCCTCCTCCGGAGGGGCGCGTGATGCCGCGCACACTCCGGGATCAGCGCGGCGCAGGGGGTTGACACCGACCGGGTCTGGGAACCCACGGAACGGTCGACGACCCGAGACGAGGGGGGAGCATGGGGCGACTCGCGTGGCCGGTCCGACCGCTGCCGGACGGGCGCGGCGAGGTCTGGCGCTGGCGGCTCGGGTCCCTCGCGGAGCTCCCGCGGGCCCGGGCGGCGCTGCGGTCGCTGATGCACGACGTCGAGGAGGCGCCCGCCGACGACGTCTCCGGCGAGCAGCTGGTGCTGGCGTTCGACGAGCTCGCCTCCAACGCCCTGCGGCACGGGGAGCAGCCCGTCGTCGCCACCGTCATCGCCGGCAGCGGCGGCTGGCTGCTGGACGTGAGCGACCAGGCCCCGCAGGCCATGCCGGCCCCCACGGTCGACCGCGATCCGGCGAAGGGTGGCATGGGGTTGCAGCTGGTGGCCCGGCTGTCGGTGGCCCACGGCTGGTACGTCGACGACGACCGCAAGCACGTCTGGGCCTGCCTGCCCACCGCCTGCGAGGAGCGCGCGTCCGCTTAGCCGCGGTTCCACGTGCAACACGAGACCCCCGCCGCTCCGAGGAGCGACGGGGGTCTCGTGGTCCGCGGTGGGCACGGTCGTCCCGAGTGGGCCCCGGAGGGGTCCGCGCAGGGACGACGCAGCGGCTCGGCGAGCGCCGGGGACGGCACCTGGCCGCGGTGCGGTCCGGAGGACCGCGATGTCATGGCACGACGAAGCTGAGCGCTCCCTTGCCGTAGGTGGGCACCTCGATGGCGAGGTCCACCCGGTTGAACGCCGCCAGCATCCCGGCGAGGTCGCCGGGGAGCTCCTCCCCCGGGGCGTAGAGCCTGTGCAGCTTGGAGTGCGGGGCGCCCGGGGTGTTGAACAGCGCGGACAGCACGTTCACCACCTCGTGCAGCGCCTCGAGCTGCATGGCGGTCAGCTCGCCGTCCTCCTCGACGGCGTCCTGGCACCCGCCCGGGGGCAGGAGGGCCAGCGCGCCGCCGGTGTAGGCCGCCGCGCCGAGGTCCAGCAGGCACAGGGCGTTGACGGCCATCTGCGGGTCGACGTAGACGGCGACCGCCACCGGCTTCTCCGGCGTGGGGGTGACCGGCGCGCCGGGCGAGACGTTGACCGCCTTGCCGACCAGACCGGTCAGCATGTCCCGGACGTCCTTGGCGGCGGGCAGCTGCACACCCGTGGTGGGGGCGGTCACGCGATCACCCCGTCCAGGTGCTCCTTGAAGGTGTCCTCGGTGAAGGGCTTGGCGATGAGGAAGAGGGCGCCGGCGTTCGCCGCCCTCTCCCGCATCTCCGCGGAGCCCTCGGAGGTGACGAAGCCGAACGGGACGGCCGAGCCGGAGGCGCGCAGCGCCTGCAGGCACTCGATGCCGGTCATGTTCGGCATGTTCCAGTCCGACAGCACCAGGTCGGGCTGCTCGGAGGAGACCTTGGCCAGCGCGTCGGCGCCGTCCTCGGCCTCCACGATGTCGTGGTCGTCGTAGCCGGCCTGGCGCAGCGTGCGGATGACGATCTGCCGCATGACGCGGCTGTCGTCGGCGATCAGGATCTTCACTCAGGACACCTCGTTCTCGCGGGTAGGGGTGGAGCCGGGCAGGGGCGGGAGGGCCCCCTGCACCGAGATGGCGACGGGCTCGCCGCGCCAGAGCAGGTCCAGCCGGCACACGTCGGCCGGGTTGCGGACCAGCGGTGCGTTGCCCACCTGGGGCAGGCTGAGCGCCGAGGGGCCCGGCAGCGCGGCCTTCACGTTGCCGCCGACGACGTTGGCGATCTCGCCGAAGGCGTCGGCGACGTCCTCGCCGTCCAGCACCGCCGGGGCGGTGTCCCGCAGCAGGGCGCGGGAGAGCTCCTCGGCCGTGCTGCGGGCGGTGGTCAGGACGACGCTGCCGGTCCAGGGGCCGACGACGTCGACCCAGCTGGACACGATGTCGACCGGCAGCTCGCCCGGCAGCGGGACCAGGACCTCGTCCTCGCCGATGAGGGCGACCCACGCCTCGGCGGCGATCGCCTCGACGGTCGCCAGGTCGATCAGGTCGGTGATGACCGGGCGCACGTCACTGGCGCGACGCCGCGCGCCGGTGTCCGTCGTCGTCACAGGGAGACCTCCTGCGGGAGCAGGCCGAGGAGCGCGAGCTTGTCGCGGATCGCGTCGGCGGTGAACGGCTTGATCACGTACTCGTGCGCGCCGGCGGCCAGCGCCCGGACGATCTGGGTGTGCTCGCTCTCCGAGGTGACCATCATCATGGTCATCGAGCGCCACGCCGGGTTCGCGCGGACGGCCGAGACGAACTGCAGCCCGTCCATCACCGGCATGTTCCAGTCGATGGTGGCCAGGTCGGGGAGCCAGCCCTCGCCCAGCACGTCGAGCGCGGCCCGGCCGTGCTCGGCGTCCCGCACCTCGTAGCCGAAGCCGGCGAGGATGCCGGTGACGATCCGGCGCATGGCGCGGGAGTCGTCGATCACCAGTGCACGCATGTCATGCCCCCTTCAGCGGGCGGTAGGCGGAGCTGCGGCCGACGACGACCCGCTCCCAGGAGTCGTCGACGCCGAGGGTGGTCTCGGCGGCGCCGAGGAACAGCCACCCGTCGGGCCGCATCAGGTCCCGCACACGGCGGAGGATCGACTGCTTGGTCGGCAGGTCGAAGTAGATGAGCACGTTGCGCAGGTAGACGACGTCGAACGGGCCCATCCGCGGCAGCGGCGCCGCGAGGTTGCACTCGCTGGCGTTCACCATGCGGCGCAGGTCGGGCGACACCTCCCACTCGTTGCCCGCGCGGGTGAAGTGCCGGACCAGCATCGGCGCCGGCAGGCCCCGGTTGACCTCGAGCTGGCTGAACCGGCCGGCGCGGGTGCGCTGCACCATCTCGCGGGAGAGGTCGGTCGCGGTGATGGACACCCGGGAGGTGGCGTTGGGCAGGGCGTCGTCCAGGAGCATCGCGATCGTGTACGGCTCCTGCCCGCTGGAGCAGGCCGCCGACCAGATCTGCAGCCGCTCGCTGGGCCCGCGGGCGGCGAGCAGCGACGGCAGCACCGTCGAGGTCAGCGCGGTGAACGGGTCGCCGTCGCGGAACCACGATGTCTCGTTGGTGGTGAGCGCCTCGACGATCCGCCGCGTGCTGTCGGCGTCCGGGCGGACGCGCACGTTCTCGACGAGCTTGGTGACGTCGGTCAGCCCCATCTGCCGGGCGATCGGCAGGAGGCGGGCCTCCACCAGGTACTCCTTGCCCGGCTGGAGCACGATGGCGCTCTCCTTGCGGACGAGGTCACGGACCCAGTCGAAACTGGTCGCGGTCAGACTCATCGACGACCTCCCACGGCCATGGCTGGTGCGGTGTTCAAGGGTGCGGCGCGCGCGAGGTGGCGCTGGATCGCCTCGGCGATCCGGTCGAGCGGCAGCACCTCGTCGGCGTAGCCGGCCTGGGCGACGGCCCCGGGCATGCCCCAGACGACGGAGGTCGCCTGGTCCTGCACGACGACGGTGCCGCCGGCGTTGCGGATCTCCCCGCAGCCGTTCCGCCCGTCGGCGCCCATGCCGGTCAGCACGACGCCGAGGACGGCGCCGTCGTACGCGGCGACCGCGGAGCGGAAGAGCGGATCGACGGCGGGGCGGCAGAAGTTCTCGGGCGGGTTCTGGTTCAGCGCCGTGGTGAACCCGGCGCGGCCGTCGGCGCGGACGACCAGGTGGTGGTCACCGGGGGCCAGGTGCACGGTGCCGGGTGCCAGCGGGGTGCCGTCGACCGCCTCGACGACGCGCAGCGGCGAGAGCCGGTCGAGCCGCTGGGCGAACTGGCGGGTGAAGACGGGGGGCATGTGCTGGGCCAGCAGCACCGGGACCGGGAGGGTCGCCGGCAGGGCGGGCAGCACCCGCGCGAGCGCCTCCGGCCCCCCGGTGGAGGAGCCGATGACGAGCACGGCCGGCTTCTTCCCCGGGCCGGTGCGGGGCGCCGCCGGCCGCGGCGGCGGGGCCACCGGGGCGGCCGGGCGCACGGGG
Organism: Blastococcus sp. KM273129; assembly: GCF_021698995.1. Taxonomy (NCBI): domain Bacteria; kingdom Bacillati; phylum Actinomycetota; class Actinomycetes; order Geodermatophilales; family Geodermatophilaceae; genus Blastococcus; species Blastococcus sp. KM273129. Next base: position 99,122 of record NZ_SSXB01000014.1, read on the forward strand.
GTGACCGGGCGCCCGGTGAGCGCCTTGATCTTCGGGATCAGCTGCTCGCGCACGCTCTCCATGGACTGCGCCACGCTGCCGACGTTGGCCGGCTTGGTCACGTAGTCGTTCGCCCCCGCCGACAGCGCGTCGAGGGTCGCGGTGGCGCCGCGCTCGGTGAGCGTGCTGCACATGATGATCGGCACCCGGTCGCGCGTCCTGCGGATCGCCCGGACCGCCTCGATGCCGTTCATCTCCGGCATCTCGATGTCCATCGTGACCAGGTCGGGCCGCAGCTGGGGCAGCTTGCCGAGGGCCACCTTGCCGTTGACGGCCGTGCCGACGACGTCGATCCCCGGGTCCGCGGAGAGCACGTCGGTGACGATCTTGCGGACGACGACCGAGTCGTCGACCACCATCACCCGGATCGGGTTCACACGTCCTCCTGGCCCCTGCCCGCGCCGATCGGCGGGCATGTTGTCTGTATCGGCATCTCCGCGTCCGGCTTGAGCCCTTCCGCGGTGCGGACCCCGCGTTCCCGGAATGTTCGGGAGATCGGCGGCGCAATTCCCCGGCGCGGCGCCGGAAAAGCCACACCGACGGCGCCCCGAGAAGCTCGACACGCATTCCTGGGAAATGGTCGGAGCGGTCCCGGGTGCGGCTCGCCGCGTGCCCTGGGCGGCCCCAGCGACGCCCGGGCTCGCGGGAGCGCGGCCGAGGGCGTGCTGGTGCTGCCTGGCATCTTCGGCGGCGGACCGGCCGTCTGAAGCCGACACGCACCATGCGTGGCGCGATCTTCTCGCCACCGATGCAGATCGACGGTGGCCGGGGCGACGACCACCCGGACCATTGTCGACAAAGCGCCGAGAATGGATCACCGACCGCCGTCGGGAATGATCACCGGGCGTCGCGGGAAATGATCACCGGCCGGGTCGGGAGATGATCGGCAGCCGGACCGGGAAGGCGTGGCGCGGAGGACCGGGGGCCGGTCAGGAGAGGGCGGCGACGCGCCGACCCGGCGCACGGAGCACCGCGGCGTTCTCGCCGCCGAGCAGGTCGTCGAGCACGATCGCCTGGACGCAGCCGGCCACGGCGTTCCACACGCCGGCGGCACCGTCGTGCAGGTCGAAGCCGCCGTCGAGGAAGGCCTGGACGGCCAGCAGCTGCGCCGCGGCCAGCGCCCGGGTGCGCCCGGAGACGTGCGCACCCCAGGAGGCCTCGTGCATGGCGGTGGCCCAGGGACGGTGCGCAGCGCGGCCCTCGTCGACGGCCAGGCGCCAGCGCGACCGGCCGGCGTCGTCCAGGTCGCGGACGGCGGCGAGGAAACCGGTCAGCTCCTCGGCGTCCGCCAGCCCCCAGCCGGTGGGCCCCGCCAGCGGGCCGGCGTCCAGGGCGCGGTCGAAGGCCGCGGTCAGCTCACGGCGCACCAGCGGCGGCAGCACGCCGGCGGCCCAGAAGCCGACGGCGGCGTCAGCCAGCACGTCGGCGGCCTGCTCCCACGTGCCGGGGTCGACCCGGCCGGCCAGCCGGTGCTCGCGGCCCAGGACGTCCTCGCGCAGCAACCGCTCCAGCGTCGGGGCGTCGCCGATGGTGCCGAGCTCCAGCTGGCGCACCAGGAGGGCGGTGCGGTCACCGGCGCCCTCGGCGGCGTCGGCCGCGGTGCGCACGTGGGGAACGGCGGCGGCCATCTCCCGCGCCCGGCGGTTCCGGACCGCCCGCACCCCACGCTGCTCGCGGTCCAGCCCACGGGCGGGGTGGGCGCCGGCGAGGCGGGCGAGCGCCGGCTCGTCGGCCCCCAGGCCGGCGAGCAGCACCTCGGCGACCTGCCGGCCGGCGGGCAGGCGGACCAGGTCGAAGCCGAGGGTGGCGGCACTCACCAGCGAGTAGGGCACGGTGCGCCTCCAGGGCTCCGGGGAACGGGACGGACCCATGCTGGCTGCCCGGGCGGGGCGGCACCATGCACCCGTCACCCCATCGCAGGACCGCAGGCACCCCTACAGCGCGTGTCACCCCGTGTGCGGTCAGCAATCGCTCACGTTGGGTCACCGTCCGCTACCCGGTGGTGGGGCTCGGCCGCTCCGGCTGTCCGGAACGCACGAGCGGCGGGGAGGAGGTCCTCCCCGCCGCTCGCCGTCACGATCCCGCTGCTACGCGCTGACGGCCTTCTGGACGTCCAGGGCCAGCAGCAGCTTCCCGTCGAGCTTGTAGGCGCCGCGGATGAGGTCGCGCGCCTGGCCCTCCAGGGTGTCCGGCGGCGCCTCGAAGTCGCTCGCGTCGACGTCGACGACGTCGGCGATGGAGTCGACCAGCATGCTCACGGCCTCACCGTGCAGCCGGACGACGATGACGACCGGGTCGGTGCCCTCGGGGCGGGCCGGCCGGCCGAGCCGCTCGCGGAGCTCGATGGCGGTGACCACCTGCCCGCGGAGGTTGATCAGGCCGGCGACGGCGGTCGGGGCGAGCGGCACGCGGGTGAGCTGCTGGCTGCGCAGCACCTCCTGCACGTGCTCGACCTCGATGCCGTACAGGTCGCCGTCCAGCCGGAAGGTGGCCAGCTGGCCGCTGGTCGCGGGGGCGAGCGTGCGGGTCGGAGCGGTCACGTCAGACCTCCAGCAGGGAGTCGGGGACGCCGGCCGGCGTCGAGGAGGAAGGGGCCGAGTAGAAGGCCGGGTCGGCGGCGAGGATCGCGGCCCGGACGTCGAGCAGCTCGGTCACCTTGTCGCCGAGGACGGCGGAGCCGAGCAGGCCCATGTCGTCGATGTCGCTGCGCACCGCGGCCTCGCCGTCGACGATGTCGAGGATCTCCTCGACGACGATCGCGACGCTGCGGCCGTGGTCGGAGTAGACGATGACCTCCAGCACCTCGCGGTCGGTCTCGCCGTAGGCGCCCAGGTGCCGGTCGAGGCGCACCATCGGCAGGATCGCGCCGCGGTACTGCACGACCTCCCGGTTGCCGACCTTCTCGACCGCCTCGCTGCGCACCTGCTCCAGGCGGGTGACGGTGTCCAGCGGGATGGCGACCCGGCGGCCACCGCCGATGGCGGCCAGGAGCATGCGCTGCCGGTCGGTCTCGGCCGACACGGTCTGCAGCGAGCCGGCGCGCGCCTCCTGGCGGTCGGTCGTCTCGGTGCGCAGCGCGCGGCGGGCGAGCGCCTGCACGTCGAGGATCAGCGCGACGGTGCCGTCACCGAGGACGGTGGCCCCCGAGTAGAGGCCGATCGCCTTGAGCTGTCCGCCGACCGCCTTGACGACGATCTCCTCGGTGTTGATGACCCGGTCGACCACGAGGCCGAAGCGCCGGCCCTCCGAGCGCAGGACGGCGATGACGACGTGGCCGTCGTGGCGCTCGGAGGTGAGGCCGAGGACGTCGGTGAGCCGGACCAGCGGGAGCAGCTCGCCGCGGAGGCGGTAGACCTGCGCGCCGCCCACCTCCTCGACGGCGTTCGCCGCCTTCTCGGCGTCGAGGCTGACCAGCTCCTGCAGGCTGATCTGCGGGATCGCGTACCGGTCGGAGGCGCACTCGACGGTCAGCGCGGGGACGATCGCCAGGGTCAGCGGGATGCGCAGGCGGCAGACGGTGCCCACGCCCGGGTCGGACTCGACCTCGATGGTACCGCCGATCGACTCGATGTTGGTCTTGACGACGTCCATCCCGACGCCCCGGCCGGAGACGTTGGTGACCGCCGCGGCGGTGGAGAAGCCGGGCAGGAAGATCAGCTGCAGGACGTCCGCCGGGCTCATCCGGTTCAGCGCCTCCTGCGTGAGCAGGCCGCGCTGCACGGCCTTGGCGCCGAGCTTGGCCGGGTCGATGCCGGCGCCGTCGTCGGCGACCTCGACCACCACCTGCCCGCTCTCGTGGCGGGCGCGCAGGGTCAGGACGCCCTCGGCGGGCTTGCCGGCCTTCTTCCGCGCCTCGGGGGCCTCGATGCCGTGGTCGACGGAGTTGCGGACCAGGTGGGTCAGCGGGTCCTTGACCGCCTCGAGCAGCGTCTTGTCGAGCTCGGTGTCGCGCCCCTCCATCTCCAGCCGGATCGACTTCTTGAGCTGCAGGCCGAGGTCGCGGACGACGCGCGGCAGCTTGGACCAGATGTGGTCGATCGGCTGCATGCGCGTCTTCATGACGCCCTCCTGCAGCTCGCTGGCGATGAGGTTCAGCCGCTGGGAGGCGCGGATCAGGTCGGTGTCGGTCTGGCGGGCGACGTTCTGCACGATCTGGTTGCGGGTGAGCACCAGCTCGCCGACCAGGAGCATCAGCTCGTCGAGCAGGTCGACGTCGACGCGGATCGTGCTGTCGGCGACGGCGCGGCGGGCCTGGCCGCCGGCGGCATCGGCGGCGGGGGCGCCCTCCCCCTCGGGGTGGTCGGCGACGGCGGGCTCGGGCACCGGGTGCTCCTCGGCGACGGGGGCCGGCGCGACCGGCTCCTCGGGTAGGTCGGCCCGCAGGTGCTCCTGCGGGGTCTCGGGCAGCTCCTCGACGGCGGGAGCGGGGACGGCCGCGGCGCGCGGGGCACGCTTGGCGGGGGCCCGCTTGACGGGGGCCTTCCTGGCCGGGGCCTTCTTCGCGGGTGCCTTCTGGGCCGCCGGGGGCTCCGCGGTCGCCGCCGCTGCGGGCTCCTCGGCCACGGGGGGCTCGGCGGCGGGGGCCGGTCCGTCCTCCATCGCGGCGCTGATCCCGGCGACGACGGCCGAGACGTCGACCGAGCCCTCACCCCCGGAGGCCTCGATCGAGGCGAGCAGCGAGCGGACCGTGTCGACCATCTGCAGCAGCACGCTGGTGCGCTGGGGGGTCAGTGCCAGCTCGCCGTCCCGCAGGCGGGACAGCATGTTCTCGCCGACGTGGGTGACCTCCTCCAGGCGGTTGAACGCCAGGAAGCCGCTGGTGCCCTTGATCGTGTGGATGGTCCGGAAGATGCTGGACAGCCGCTCGCGGGAGTCGGGCTCCTGCTCGAGCGCGACCAGGTCGGTGTCGAGCTGGTCGAGGTTCTCGTGGCTCTCCACGAGGAACTCCTCGACGATGTCGTCCAGACCGTCCACTGCTGCCTTCTCTCTTGTCGCGACGGGGCACGGGTGGCCCCGCTGGGGTGTTCGGCGGGTGGTCGCCGGGGGTCAAGGTGAATCCGCGCGGACGCCCGCCGGCCGTGTTATCGGCAGTGCGGCGCCCGCAACCGACCCCCGTCGGGGGTGGCGCCGGGCCGGCGCGGTGTCCGGCCCGGCGGTCCGCTCAGTAGGTGAACTGCCCGACGGTGCTGCGCAGGTCGGCGGCCATCCGGGACAGCTCGTCGACCGCCGTGCGGGTCTGGGTCAGCGCCTGCGTGGTCGAGTCCGCCGCCGTGGAGACACCGGTGATGTTCTCCGCGATCTGCGTGGTCCCACCGGCGGCCTCCTGCACCGACCGGGCCATCTCGTTGGTCGTGGCCGTCTGCTCCTCCACCGCCGAGGCGAT